>JANLYB010000168.1:0-8273 GCA_031365425.1 Hyphomicrobiaceae bacterium | reverse complement strand
ATCTGTTCGCCGACCGCACGCCGACGCCCACGATGCGAGCGAACCAGCTGCGGTTGTGGCTGTCGTCAATTGCCTACGTACTCATGTGCGCGCTGCGCCGCATCGGGCTTGCGGGCACCAAGATGGCGCGCGCGACCTGCGGCACGATCCGCCTGGCTCTGCTCAAAATCGGTGCGCTCGTGACGGTCAGCGTCCGCCGCGTCAAGGTCGCATTCGCCACCAGCTGCCCGGCGGCCGAGACCTTCGCCCTCGTGCAGCGACGATTATGCGCCTGACCGGCAACCGTCCGGCTGAGCCCGAGGATCAACAACACAGGAAACATCGCGCACCCGACCCCAACCGCTCATCCGGCGGCGACAGCGCACGTTCAAAATCATGACGCACCAATCCGACGAAGCGAAGCGCTCAAAGCCGCGCCGCTAAAGGCTGCTGGGAGAAAGGCGGGTTAGGGCGCAATAGCACAGCGTATTGCGCCGACTCCTAGTGGCGCAATAAATTAAATATTACTGTCCTCATTGCTTCAACGACGATGAATTGTCATGTGAACGATTAGGCATTTGTTAATGGAGACTATTTCTTGCAACTTCCTTCCGGGCATCACTGGAGCGAGTTTATTCGTCAGGATACGCCATTCTGGCATGGCATTCGATCCTCGCTAGTTGCTTTCGTTGGATTTGGGCCGACGAAAATCCCCGAGTTTATAGGGACCGGTTTCGTGATCGGAACAACTCTTGAAGGTGGCCTGTTAGTTGTGACTGCCAAACATGTAGTCGTTGACGGCGCTATACAAGTTCAAGGGACATACCGCCATCGCGCATCCAACGCTCCTTCCGTTCTATTCGATCCCGAGATGCCTAGGATTGACCCAGACAAATTGCGGGCTGTATGGATGGGGCCTGACCACGTGGACGTCCTTGTGGTGAAGCATGTCAGCTTTCCTGACGGGCTAGACGTGGCTGTTTGCGTTCTAGAGGTTCAGCATTTGCAGCCAGACCTGAGGGCCAATATCCACAAATTGGCCCCAATTATTGCGCTTGATACTCGCCTCCCTGCCGTTGGCGATTGTGTGCATGTAGTAACCCTTACTGATCATTCGATTAAGGGTGCGTATCTCGGCACTTCTGACCGTGGTCTTTGGAACGTCAGCACCAGACCTGTAGTACGAGTTGGGAGAGTGCTATCTCACCAAGAGGCGAGCATGGGTCACAAGGCGCCCACGTTCACGACATCAATCCCAACCAGTGGCGGTATGAGTGGAGGGTTTGCATATGTGCCTCGTGAAGGCCACAGGCTTGCGGCTTGCGGTATAATTTCGTCAAGTCCAACTGAAGACCAAGGTCAATTTGATTTTGGCGTGTCTGGTTGCTCTACCATCGTAGGAATTATTGGAACCCTCGGAGCGGAAGTTCCGGTTGAATCCGAAGGATCGTACTCACGTCTAATCGACCTTGTTAAATCGGGCGTTGTGACTGATGTAGCCGGAGCCGAAGGGTTGGTCTTTGAGAGGACTGGGTTGAATGGAGAGTTCAAGGTGTTCCGTCGAGGTAAGGCGTAGTGCACTCCATATGTCTGCAAACACACATACGGACAGAGATAGACAGTCATAATTGGGAACAAAAAACTGAGGGTCCGGGAGCTGCGCTCCCGGTCGGGTGTGGGCGGAAGCCCACTCGCGCAGCGGCCACGATCCCACCCCAAACTCTGCCCTAACCGTCCGCCCCGTCCCTACCCCAACAACCCCTCCACGCCCTTAACCCCGGCGCTCCCTGGGAACACCACCTCTGCCAGCGCCCCATCCGGAATCCCCAGATGATCGCGCAAAATCCCCTTGGTCACGGCGCGCAAATCCCGCGTAGGTTTCAAATCCCGGCCCTCGTATAAATCCGTGTCGCGCAGCCCCGGCCAATCCGCGAGCACCCGTCCGCCCTTCACGCCGCCACCCAACACAATTGCAACCGTGCCCGTGCCGTGATCGGTGCCGGACGTCCCGTTGGCGCGCGCCGTCCGCCCGAACTCGGTGACGAGCAGCACGACGGTATCCTTCCACGCAGGCCCCATGCCCTCGGCGAACGCGCGTATGGACGCATCCAACCCGCCGAACCGCCCCGCGAGCGGCCCGGAAACCGAGCCTTCGTTGGCGTGCGTATCCCAGCCATCGAACGACAGCGCGCCGATCCGCGGCCCGCCCGTCGTGGTCATGAACTTGGCGGCAGCCTCGGCCGCCTCGATGAATTCCCGGAACGGCCGCGGAGCGGGAGCAGATTTCGCCGCCACCGGCGCCGGTTGCGCCGCCGATGGCTTCGCCGCCATCATTCCGCCCGCCATAGCCGGGCCCATTGCCGGATTGCTCATCATCGCCGCCGCCGCTTCATCCGCGCCCGCAGTCGCCACGCGATCGATCGCCATCCCTTCCGCGAACGCTTTCGCCAGACCCGCATCGGTATGGGCATAGAGGTCCATCAACCGTTCGACGGTCTGGTCGCGCAGCGGCAGATTGTTGGCCTTGGGTGTCCACGACATGACGGGCGCAGTGCCACGCATGACGAGCGGCACGACGGCCCCCATCGCGAGCCCCTTCTGCGGCTCGCTCGTACCCGCATGAGACAGCCCGGCAAGCGCGCGGTTGAGCCAGCCGGTATCGGACCGCGCCACGCCGCCCAGCCCGCTTTCGAGCACATCCTGCCCGTCGAAATGCGACCGGCCCCGGTACGGCGTTGCGACCGCATGAATGATCATCGCCTCGCGCTTGAGATACAGCGAATGCAGATACGGCATCGCCCCGTTCAGTGCGAAAAACCCATCGAGCGGCAGCCCCGCACCGGCACCCTCCTTAGGCACCGCAAGCTTGCCGCACAGCCGCACATAATCGGGATCGCCGACCGGTGCCGCCAGAGCCAAACCGTCCACTGCGCCGCGCAGCACGATGGTCAGAAAACGCGGATCGCGCGTCCCGGCGATGGCCATCTTCGGCAGCATCCCCCACAGGGCGAGCGAGGTCGTCCCAGCCAGCAAATTCCGCCGCGACAGTGTCGTGTGTTCAAGACAGCTCATCGCCTATCTCCTCATGAAATCGGGGCTCATGATCATGAGCTCGAACGCCTGCTCGCGGGTTTCCGCGCGCTGTACGGCCTGTTGCGTATGTTCGGAAACGCCCGGACCGCCAAGGTCCGCCAGCACCAGACGCGGATCGCCTGTCTTGATTTCGCGCGCGACCTTTTCCGCGATCCGCAACCGCTCCCGGATCGGCGACGGCCCCATCCAGCTATCGTCCGCGTCCGGCCACCCCTTCGGCGACGGCGTATGCCACAGCGGCTGCCCCAGCACACCGGTGAGCCGCAAAATCTCGCTCGGCTCGATCTTCGTAAACCCGCGCGCCAGCGAGACTGCGAAATCAAACGGTGGCACGATCTTGGCCGAGGGCGCATCCCACGCCTCATCGGCCTCCACCAGAACCCGCGTCACCTGCCCCAAGTCGCCGCCGCTATCGTTGAACGTCTTCTCCAGCCGTGCCACGAGTGCCGGTGGCGGGTTATCCGAAATGAAATGCCGTGCCAGCTTCCGCGCGAGATACCGCGCCGTATTGGGATGCCGCGCCAGATCGGCCAGCACCGCCTCCCCAGCCGTCACGCCCGGCTGCGCGTACGTCTTCCCCATCACCTCGAACGGCCCCGGCTCATGCCGGTACGGCGTGAACACAAACCGCCCATACTCCGCCTCCGACACGGTCTCTCCATGCCCATACGTCCACCCGGTAATAACCTTGGCGAGCGTCGTCACGTCCTTCTGGGCGTACCCGCCATCGACGCCGAGCGTGTGCAGTTCCAGAATTTCCCGCGCGAGGTTCTCATTCAACCCCCGCTCCTTGCCGATTGCCACGAACGAGTTCGGCCCAATCGACACCGTATTATCGAGATAAAGCAACATGCCCGGATGATGCTCCACCGCCGCCAGCATGTCTGCGAACCGACCCAGCACATGCGGACGAATCGCTTCTCGCTCTAGCGGCCCCACCAGCGCCCGCACATCGCCCTTCACCGCCGACACGCAGAAATGGTTGGACCAGAAATACACGAGCCGTTCCAGCAGCGGCGTCTCCGTCGCCACCCCCCGCGTAATCCGGGCCAGTGCCTCCTCCCGCAGCATATCCTTCCGCGCCTTGCCAACGAGATTGACCTTCCCAGCCGCCGGTTTGCCAGCGCCTTGCGCCGCCATGCCACCCTGCGCCATCGCGTTCGCGTCATTGGCCGCAGCCGTCTGCACCGGCGTCGGCAACGGCGCCATCCCCTTGGCGACCGGCGCAGCAGGCAGCGACTTGGGCACCACCGCTTCCCCCCCGCCGAACGTGCGCAAGATCGTCTGCTCGATCCGTAGATCGTCCATCTCGCTGAAGACCGCAGGCGTCGCCAGCAGCGGCGGCGCCGTCGCAATATTGGCCTCACTCGCCTTGTTGAGCATCGCGAGCACATACCCGCGTGGATCGCTGGCAATGCGGGCAAGATCGCCCGGCTTGGGTCCAAGGCCAAATCGCCGCGCGGCTGTGCTGGCATCTCCCGGCTTCGATGCTCGTTGCGACATGAGACGGCGCTCCTGAACCTGCAATGCTGGAATCTGAACTAAAATCCTGTTCTGATTCCGTCGCAAACCATTCAGGCAAATCTGCGTGCGGTCAACGCTCCACCATTTTCGTCATGGCCGCGTCGATGCTCCGCATCGCCACTCAAAGCGGCGGCCACCCACGACAACCATCCGCAAGTCGGTTCCCGATTGCTGAAAACCAGCGTTGAAACAAGAAAAGCGAGGCCTCCTTCAGGCCAACTCTTTTGCAGCAAAGAGAACTCTCACCCGTGCTAGCCCCTCACGCCGCGCATCGCCGTCACGCATCACCCGGCCAACCTCGCCTACGACATCCACCTGCCGCACGCCATCGCTCAACACCGCCCCGCACCCCCCGGCGCCCGCGCCTTGCACCCACCGCCAGCGCCGGTCCGCGCGGATCGCAGCATCGCCCGTGAAAACCGCCAGATCGTGCACGATGTTGAGCCCTGCGGCCCCGCGCGCCCACATTGGCTCATGCGTCGTCAACGCAGCCACGCAGCTTTCATCCGGCATCAGCGCCTCGCCCCATGCCGCCACCCAGTTATCGACCGTTCCCGCATTCACGACCTCGACGCCGAACTTGCCCAGCAAGAACCGCAAATGCGCCACGCGATCCGTCTTCTGGCTCTCGAAATACGCAAAATTCGCCCGCGCCTCCTTCGCCGTAAGCGCCGCGGCAGGCCAATCAAACGGCGGCCGGAACACCGGATACCCCGTCGCAGCAACGCCAACGCGGTACGTCTTCCAACGGCACGCAGTCCACCCCATCGCCTCCTTGACCCACCACCGCAAGCCCTCAATCACTCGCTCGCAGTCCTGCGCAATGCGGGCAGCGGTTGCGTGCAAGAACGTCAGTTGCCCGGCCCGGTTCGCCTTCCCCGCCCGCATCCCTTGCAACACCAGCACGGACGGCCATTCCGCGATCCAAAAGGCCCCGTAACAGGTCAAGATCGACGCCGCCGTCAGCACGAGCGCGATAAAAATATTCGGCTGTTTCGCCGTCCCCATGAACACCGCGCTCATCATGACGAGGATCGGAAAATGCACCGCATAGAGCGTGTAGCTGAACCGCCCAAACCCCCGCAGCGCCCGGCTCGACGCAAGCCACGGCAAATTCCCGGTCGATGCCCACGAAATGACCGGCGCGGCCCCGATGGCCCACAGCATCAAGCCCACATAAAAATAGTGGATCTGATACGCGACCGATCCGGACAGGATGCAGACCGTTGCAATCCACGGCCAACGCTCCGGCAAGCCGTACCCGGCCAGATCGCGTTCCGCCATGTACGCGCCGAGCCACCACGCAAAAAAGTACTGCGCAAACGCCACGATATGCTGCGTCTCCAGCGCCAGCGCACTCGTCGCGCTGAACACAATGACGGCCAGCATCATCTGGTCCGACCCCAGCCGCCGCCGCACGATCAGCGCGAGCGGATACACGAGATAGAACTGCACTTCGATCGCGAGCGACCACAGCGGGCTGTTCGAGCCATACGGCTGAGCAAAAATCCCCTGCAGCGACAGCAGATTGACCACCAGCGTCCCCCCGCTGTGATCGAGGATCATCGGGTGTCCGCCATACGCCCTGGCAATCTCGTCGCAGATCGCAGTCATCAGCAAAGCCAGAATGAGCGTTGGATAAATCCGGATGAACCGCCTCAAAAAGAACGACGGTACGTCGAACGGCCTTCCCATCCTTTCCGATGGCCCGGCATCCATGCCCTGCGCCTGCACGCGGTGGATCACATATCCGCTGAGAACGAACAGCACCGAGACGCCGATAGCCCCCGAGATCAGCGGCGCAAACGCATACGCAACAAGCGATGGCGGCGAAAAATCGTATGGATACGCGCGCAGATACGGCATCATGCCGACCCAGAACAACTCGCGTCCGTGCATCGCCACGACCACGATCGCAGCCAGCCCCCGGAAGGCGTCGAGCGTCGCAACCCGGTTGCTCGCGCTAACCGTTCCCCTGTGCGAGCCCTCCCGCCAGTCGGCATCCCTCGCCGGACTTGTCACCGTCACTCAACGCACCTCGACGCTAACGAATTGACGCTCATGACTAAACAGCGGTCAATTCGTACGGAACCTCTGCTGCCCTCCCCCGGACAACCGTTCACGGAGCGACAACTTAGCCAAGTCCCCCCAAAATGTAACCAAAAGAACGCAACCTCCATCCCCGCCAGTCAATCTGCCGCGCCGATTGCGCGATTGAGAAACCCCCGGCCCAAGCTGCCTCTAGAACACGTCCGCCTTTCATTGAATCAAAGCCTCCCCCACTCCATGGCCGGGCTTGCCTGCCCTCGGGCTCGACCCGAGGGACCCAGCCTGCCAGGTGCCACGCGGGATGACCTCACTCATAGCCCTCGATGGCCGCTAGTGCCGATGCCGCCCCCTGACCACGGCAGCAAGCGGACCTAGACCGTCCGTAGCCGGCGCGGTAGCCAGAGGCTCACTTTTGACCCTACGCTGCCACCCCGCCGGTCAGCCCCTTCGCCAGATCTCAGGCTAAGTTCAGGGGCAGAGGACAAACTGGCCGAACACGCGCTGAAGAGGCTCATGGGTCCAGCAAGTTGGCTCTGTTGCAGTTTTTGACACGTCGTCCTCCGTGAACGGCAGGCCTTCAAAACGCGCTGTGACCTGGAATGTGGTCCAACATACCAGCCTCTCCAGGGCTCCCCTTTCGGGTTTTAACAAACTCACTGTGATTGGCTATACTAGCAGCACTTGCTACGCAGTTCAGGGCCACCGTTTCCGGCTGAACTTGGCACGAGGCTCTCATGCGCCGCTGCCCGTACATCAAAAGGAGCACGTTCCATGGCTGATGCTGCTGCTAACAAAGCTGCACTGCAGCACGCCTACGCCCGCTGGCACGAGTCCCGTGGCGGTGCCGTCGAAGAGTTGCTTCAACGTTTTGCCGACGAAGTCCGTTTTGGCTCCCTCGCTGATGGTGCAGCCCCGGTTGCGTTCACAGCGCTCGCGGTCGGCAAGGCACAGTTGCGCGGATACTTCGAGGGGCTCCTGGCTGGCTGGAGTATGGTCCATTATACCGTCGACACCATGATCGCCGAAGGAGACCGCGTGGCCGTCGTGGGTTCCACCGGTTGGACAAACAAGATTACCGGCAAGACCGTAGAAACCCCCAAGGTCGACATCTGGCGGTTAAAGGACGGCCTGGCGGTGGAGTTCTACGAATACTATGACACGGCTAAGATGTACGCCGCCACGATGTAACGGGCGACGTGCGGAGCTAGCCCGACAATGTCCGAATATGGCCCATGACGTCGGTTTGCCCTCGTCCCCGCAACTCGCTCCCAGGGGGTAAGCGGACGATAGCACCAAAATCGCCTGGATCGTCGGGTTGATGAGGTGCTGTGGAAACGACTCGGGGCCGTGACGATGACAGCCCGTAACCCGTCTCTTCCATTCCGGCTGACACCTCTCTCGTCCGCTGTCAGGGCAACACTTTCACGGCAAATTCTTGGGCGATGACAGCAGGATATTGGTCTCGGTCGACGTGATGCCTTCGATCTGCCGCACCCGATTGAGTAGACCGTCGAATTCCGAAAGCGTGTCGGTGACGACCTCAGCGATGAGGTCCCACCGGCCGTTGGTCGAGTGCAGACGGCGCACCTCGGGAAAGCCCTTGAGACGCCGCATGACCTTGTCCACAC
>JANLYB010000146.1:0-3682 GCA_031365425.1 Hyphomicrobiaceae bacterium | reverse complement strand
GTACAAGGCGGCTGCACTCGCCGCGCCCAGATCTGAAACACTGTGGCTCATCCCCACCGCCGAAGTCTCGCTGACCAACATCGTCCGTGAATCTATCCTCGAAGAATCGCAGCTCCCCATGCGCATGACGGCCTGCACGCCGTGCTTCCGGTCGGAAGCGGGCTCCGCCGGTCGCGATACGCGCGGGATGATCCGCCAGCATCAGTTCACCAAGGTCGAACTCGTCTCGGTGACGACGCCGGAGGAAAGCCTCGCCGAACACGAACGCATGACCGGCTGCGCCGAAGAAATCCTGAAGCGTCTTGGCCTGCCGTTCCGCACCATGCTGTCGTGCACCGGCGATATGGGCTTTGCCTCGCAGAAGACTTACGACATCGAAGTCTGGCTGCCGGGCCAGGACGCCTATCGCGAGATTTCGTCGTGCTCGGTGTGCGGTGATTTCCAGGCCCGCCGCATGAATTCGCGCTACAAGCCGAAGGGCGCGAAGGACACCCGCTTCGTCCACACGCTGAACGGCTCGGGTCTGGCGGTCGGCCGCACGCTGGTCGCCATCATGGAAAATTATCAACAAGCCGACGGCTCGATCGTCATCCCAGAGGCGCTTCGTCCGTATATGGGAGGACTGGCGAAGATCGGGTGACTTCCCCTTCTCCCCGTAATAGCGGGGAGAAGGCCGGGATGAGGGGCGGCTAAACGGTCGCCCCATCTACCGCGCCAAATTCCCGGCCAATGACAACGGCACGATTTCGAAAGACCGAATCCGTTGCCGCCCCTCACCCTAACCCTCTCCCCGTAAGTGGACGGGAGAGGGGTTAAAAAGGAACCACTCATGCGAATTCTGGTCACGAACGACGATGGCATAGCAGCGCCCGGCCTTGCCGTTCTGGTCGAGATCGCAAAAGCGCTGTCGCCGGACGTGTGGGTCGTCGCGCCGGAATTGAACCAGAGCGGCACGTCGCACAGCCTGACGCTGCACACGCCGCTGCGGATGCGCAAACTGGACGAGCGCACGTATGCGGTGGCAGGTACACCGACGGATTGCGTGATCATGGCAGTTCGGCATCTGCTGGCCGACGAGCGGCCCGCCCTGGTGCTGTCGGGCGTCAACGATACGGCGAATGTCGCCGAGGACGTAACGTATTCGGGCACGGTGGCGGGCGCGATGGAAGGCACGCTGCTGGGCATCCCCTCGATTGCGCTGTCGCTGATGACAATAGGCATGCGCACCGGCGCCAAGGTCCACTGGGAGACGCCGCGCGAACACGGCCCAAAGGTCATCAAAGCGCTGCTCGACAAGGGCTGGCCGGCCGGAACGTTGCTCAACATCAACTTCCCGGCTGTCGCCCCCGAAGCAGTTGCAGGCGTGGCGATTACGCGCCAGGGCATCCGCGACCAGGAAAATCTGGTGATTGACGAGCGCGCCGACCCGTGGGGCAAGTCGTATTACTGGTTCGGCTTCCAATTCCGGCCCTCGACGCTAGTGGCGGGCACCGACCTCTCGGCTCTCGCCGCAAATAAGATTTCGGTCACGCCGCTGTCGCTCGACCTCACAAATGAGCGCGTTGCTGCACAACTAGCAGGCGTGTTCGAAGACGCCCCAAGCCCCAAACCACGGCATGGATCGGGCAAATAAGGCAAAACCTATCCACAGCGGCATTTCGAAATGAGGCGTATCGGTCCGAATCAGTCCAGACTCAGTTCGCACATGAACGGAAGTTAGAGCGCACAGCCGACAGCTTTGAAAGTTGGGCCGTGCGTGGAGATCGACCTAATGTCACTTGATAGCAATCCCGTCCCACCCGAAGCCTACATGCTGGCCGATCACCTCGATGCCGCCCTGGCCGCCGGTGAGGATATCCTGATCGCAGGCCGTAAACTCGCCGACGAGAACGACCGCGGCGCACGTGAACCAGCCGCCTTGCGTTCGTCCATCGAACTGATCCGCGCGCTGGAATTGGCCCTGATCACGCGGGTATCGAAAGCCCGGGAATGGTCGGAGCGAATGAGCAAAGCGGATGCCCGTTTCAAACTGCAGGCGTCCAGCTTCATGTCTGGCAGCGTGACGTTGGTGGATGCCATCGCCGAATTCGCCGACGCAACCAACGTCGATTTCGATACCGCAGACGGCATCACGGCCTATTTTCGCAGCCGCGGCGTGATCGACGACGAAGCAGCTTGCCTGACGGACGCAACGTCGGGCTTGGTCACCGAAACATTTCGCATCGCCGGACGCAACGAATTGGGACCGCTGATGGACATGATCGCGTCCTACCTCGACGCCCTCGAAGTCCACTTCCTGCTGTTCGGCAAGGCAACGCCGTTGCCTGCAGCGCTGGCAACCGCCATGGATGCCAATTCGGGACTGTGATACACTCCCAAATTTGCAATTCTTGGCACGGTTTACCCGTGACGGCGCGCACGCCGCTCTAGCTTGGCCTGTTCGAGCCGGGCTTGCTTGATGGCCTTGGTCTTGGCGACCTTCGCCTCCCGTTTGGTGACCCCGAACGTCACAGCCTTGGCAATCCAGGTGCGCTCGATGCCGTTATCCGTGATCCCCCCCACCGGGTGAACCGAACCCGGTTCGCTGCCGGTCTGCGGGTAGAGAGCCGCAATCGCCGTTCCCGTGCCGCCAAGCACGGCGTAGGCAGTGCCTGCCTGATCGAGCGAAGCGTACGTCCCTAGATACCCCGGGACGGTGGGGTACACCCGGTTCTTCCGGTAGGTCGAATCCTGTTTGCTGGGTGCCTGCAACACGCGAACCTCAAGCGTCGCAACGCCCTGACGTTGGAAGCCGAGCACGCCAGCCGCCGCGTGCGAAACATCGAGCGTCCGCTTGTGATGATACGGCCCTGCGCTGTTGACGCGCAACACGGCGGTCTTTTCTGTCTTAGGATGGCGGACCATGATGACAGTGCCATCGGGATAGATCGGGCTCGCCGCATTGTCGGCGAGATCGGCGCGGAACACGGCACCCGAGGACGTTAGGCCGCAGGGGTTGAACCGGTCGCGCTTGCAATCGTCATAGTTCGACGTGATCAGATTGGATTGCGTCCCGACCAGCTTTTCGGTCTCGGCAAGCGTCAATACGCGGTGGCAGAAGCCGCGAAAGCAGTAGGTCTTGCCGGGCGTCTTGGCTTCGGCGGGTGCCGGAACGATCAAAATCGTGAGCAAGGAAGCAACTGAAAATAATGGTAAATTTCGACAATAAATAAGTCTCTTACGCGCGCGCATAATCCACTCCTGATGGTGGGAAAATAGCTAACCCGATGGGCTCGAAGCCGGGCTCAGCGCAAGCGGGAACGCCCGAAAACCTTCGGCGTTCCCAACAAGCAAGATCAGAATGGTCTGCGAACCCCAAAAATGAGGATATAGTTAACGAGGGTGAGACGTTCAGTGCGCGGTGAGTTGACGCTCCGCAAGCGTCGCCTTGAGGGTCGTCACAGCCTCGTCGAGACGTTTTGCATCCGTCGACCGCAGCACGAGTTGCGTCCAATAGCGCCCGTCAGTGTTCTGCGGATAACTGCCCATGGCGACATCGCGATATTCGGCGGCATGTGTCCGGAACAGTTCAGCGATGGCGCCTTCTGGATGGTGAACCTCAATCGTGTGGCTCAGCATCGGCGTACCGCGCCTTAGAAACTGACTCACATCGTCGAGCATGACCCGCATGATCGACGGCACG
>JANLYB010000107.1:0-10890 GCA_031365425.1 Hyphomicrobiaceae bacterium | reverse complement strand
AAGATACGTGGTGTTCGTGCGTTTGCAATAGATGATATGATTCAATTGTTTAGCAGCCAGCGCTGGCGACTGCTGACAAAGTCAGAACGGTGGGTGTCTCGTGATCACAAGCCTGCTGTCGTCCATCACCACGTTTTTTGCGACCATCGGGCCGGTCGAGGCTGCGGTGCTGTTTGCGACCCTCACGCCGCAGATGGACCGGGCCGTACGGAACGCGATTGCGCTCAAGGCGACGCTGATCGCGGGCGGAATTTTGCTGGTGTTCACGCTGCTAGGGGAGCCGCTGTTACGGCAGCTCGGCGTGTCGATTGCGGCGTTGCAGACGGCGGGTGGCATCATCCTGCTGCTGATTGCGCTCGACATGGTGTTTGCCCGGCCCGGCAGCGCGTTCCGGCTGACGCCTTTGGAGGGCGAGGAGGCCCAGCACAAGGACGAGATCGCAATTTTTCCGATTGCGACGCCGCTGTTGGCGGGGCCGGGAGCGATGAGCAGCGCGATCCTTATGGCGGCGAATGCGCACGGTTCGCCGGTGGGGTTGATGCTGGTGGTGGTCGCGTTGCTGGCTGTGATGGCGGTGACGTTTGCGCTGCTGCTCATTTCGCACGATCTCAACCGGCTGCTCGGGATTACGGCGCAGCGGGTGCTGATGCGGGTGTTTGGGATCCTCGTTGCCGCCATCGCCGTGCAGGCGGTGTTCACCGGGGTGACGGGGGCGTTGAAGGCGGCGATTTAGGCGGGGTTCAATTGATAGACGCGGAGGTTAAGCGTCCAGGCGACGGTGACCCAGGCGAGGTAGGGGACGAACAGGAGGCCAGCGGTCTGGCTGACAGGCCACGCTGCGACGATGAACGCGGCGATGGCGACCCACATGGCGGCGATGTCGGCAAGCGCCCAGCCGATCTGTTTGCGGGCAAACATGATCCAGGACCATAGGGCGTTGAGGATCAGCTGGACGATCCAGATCATCACGAGCGGGCCGAAGCCTTGCGCCTGCCATGCCTTCCAGCCGGCGATGGCAATCATGATGTAGAGGATCGTCCAGACGACGGGGAAGGCCCAGGGCGGCGGGGTCCAGGATGGTTTGTTGAGCTGCTTGTACCAAGGGCCGGGCGCGAACTGGCTGCCGGTGACCGCGGCGGCTGCTGTGGCGATCAGGAAAAGCCCCAACGGGATCATGTCGTTCATGGCTGCGCTTTGCTCCTGCGTCGGGCATTGATCTGCCTGCGACGGGATACGAGGAAAGCGCGTGCGCTGGATTTTGGTTGCGTCTTGGGCCGCTTAAATTCGTTGCCTCGCGATGGCCGGGTCACGGCCGGCCATCGCGAGGCGTCGTGTTATTCCGAGGCGGTTTTGGCCGGGCGGACGGCGCGTTGCAGGAAGGCCGGGACGTTGTCGGCGAAGCTGCTTGCGCCGCCGCCGCCGTTACGATCATTGTCACGGTCACGGTCACGGTCACGGTCACGGTCACGGTCGCCGGCGCGATTTGCGGTGTCGGGGCGGGCTTGCTGCGGCGCGCGCTGTTCACGGGCTTCGCGCGCGGCGGGCGCACGCTGTTCGCGTTCGCGGGGCCGTGGCGACGGACGTGATTCCTGACGGCTTTCGGTGCGAGGTTCTTGGCGCACTTCAGGTTGTTGGGCCTCGGGACGGGCCTCAGGGCGGTCTTGTGGCTGGTTGCGGCGGTTTTCACCACGGTCACCACGGCCTTCGCGCGTTTCATTTCGGCCTTCGCGTATTTCATTCCGGCCTTCGCCGCGACCGCTACGAGAGCGGATGCGCTGTGGGCCGCGCTCAGGCGTTCGATCGGAGGCTGCGCGGTCGTGAGGCGGGCGGCTTTGCTGCGGACGCGGTTCCTGGGTGCGCGGTGCGTCCATCGTTCCGGCGTTTGTGATGTCGGGTTGGGGTTCCAGGCCGGGGGCCGGGTTCGTGCTGCGACGCTGTCCGGTGTTGAGGATTTCGCGACGGATCGGCTGATCCTCTTCGCGGGGGCGTGGGGGGCGTCCGCCATGGCCATGACCGCCGGTTGCGTGTGGGGGGCGGCGCTCGCCGCCACGTTCACCGCCGCGTTGGGGCATCGGGCGTTCGCGGGCGCCGCCGGGACGGGCAGACCCAACGCCGCCTGGGGTGCGGGCGCGCTTTTTCTTGCCGCCGTCGGCGTAGTCCTGCTCGGTGGGAGGATCGCCCGCCCACACGGCGGGTTCGCCGATCATTTTCTCGATTTCTTGAAGCTGCTTGAGGTCGTAGGCCGTGACGAGCGAGAAGGAGTGGCCTTCTTTGCCGGCGCGGCCTGTGCGGCCGATGCGGTGGACATAGTCGTCCTTGTCGCGCGGCAGGTCGTAGTTGAACACGTGGCTGACGTCGGGGATGTCGAGGCCGCGGGCAGCGACGTCGCTGCCGACGAGGAACGCGATTTCGCCATTGCGGAACTTATCGAGCGTCTCCATTCGGGCCTTCTGGTCCATGTCGCCATGGATGGCGCCGGCATTGAAACCGTGTTTGACGAGGGATTTCAACAGGATCGCAACTTCCACCTTGCGGTTGGCGAAGATAATGGCGTTGCGGACGCCCGGCCCGCGCAGGAGGGTGCGGAGCGTGTCGCGCTTGGCCCAATCTTCGCCGGTCGGGCAGTAAGCGAAGGCCTGGGTGATGGTCTTGGCCGAGGTAGCGGGCGGGGCTACTTCGATGCGGACCGGATCGACCAGGAATTGATTGGTGAGGCGGGTGATTTCGGCAGGCATGGTCGCCGAGAAGAACAGTGTCTGCTTGCGCGGCGGCAGCAATTTGCAGATCTTTTCGATGTCGGGGATGAAGCCCATATCGAGCATGCGGTCGGCTTCGTCGATGACGAGAATTTCGACGCCCATCAGCATGACGCGGCCGCGCTGGAAATGATCCATCAGGCGGCCGGGAGTGGCGATGAGCACATCGACGCCGCGGTCGAGCTTTTTGGTCTGCTCGTCCATAGACACCCCGCCGATGAGCAGAGCAACATCGAGCTTGTGGTTGATGCCGTATTTCTCGAAGCTTTGCGCGACTTGGGCGGCAAGTTCGCGGGTGGGCGCCAGGATCAGAGATCGCGGCATGCGGGCGCGTGCGCGGCCGGATTCCAGGCGGCTGATCATGGGCAAGGTGAAGGACGCCGTTTTGCCGGTGCCAGTCTGGGCGATGCCGAGAACGTCGCGACCGGCCATAGCGACCGGAATGGCTTCAGCTTGAATGGGCGTAGGGGTCGTGTAGCCAGAGGCGATGATCGCCTGCTGGACCTTGGCGCTGAGCCCCAGATCCGCAAAGGATTTGGGCTCAGCAAAGGTTTTGGTTTCCAAAACGATAAATCTCCGTCGACAGGCAGAATTCGCCTGTGAGCCTGGATGGCGCAGAGGCGCGGCTGATGGAGCGCATGGTTGCCTCGTATGTGCTGCGAAGGCCAAGGCCGCCGGAATGCACTTACGCGGGAATGGATCACCGGGAGGCGGCATAAGATTCTAGGGGCGGCCTCAAATGAGAAGCAAACGGCAGCCCTGCGCTCGATCCGAACTTGTGCTGACACAACAGTGTTGCAAAATCAAGACAAAACAGGCGTGTGCGGCCTGCGGCGTGGTGGATAAGGGAGTGAAGGTGGAGGTCCTTTTGCTGGTTAATGGCTTGTTTTGATATGGTTTATGCGTTGCCGCTGCCGTTTTTGCCGGGATGAATTGCCGGGTGGTGGGATGGCGGGCCAGCAGTCACTCGCCGTTCAGTTTTTTCAAGTGTTCGCGGGCGGTGTCGTGGCCCCATTTCGCGTCGCTGAAAATTGATTTGGATTCGAGGGCTTGCTCGAAGTCGGCGCGGGCTTTTTTGATCTTGCCGGCTTTTTCGTAAAGCAGTCCACGGGCGGTGTAGGCGGCGACGTATTGGTCGTCGATTTCAATGGCGCGGGTGTAATCCTCAATCGCCGTGCCGTCGTCTTCCTTCATATAGTAACAATTGCCTCTATTGCCGTAAGCCAATTGAACATAGGGCGGATTATACGTCATTGCCCTCGTGAAGTCGGCGATCGCTTTTTCGAAGTTCTTGTTTTCATAGAATTGCTGACCGCGGTCGATGAGTGCGGTGCCGACGTCTTTGTGAGTCGATTGACTGGACTCGATAACGCGATCGCAGGCAGCCATTGCTGCCTCGCCGCGGTTTTTCCGGCAGATATCCACATCGCCTGCCTGCGCGGCGATGGTGGCCGTCACCAGGACGAGAAAGGCTAAAAAAATGCGCGACATGCGTTCCCCCAGTCCAACAATTGGGCCGCCGCCCCGGATGCGAAAGAATCGGCGTCCGGTATGCTGGCCAAATTATGATGCAATGGGGGGACTGGCAAGCGAGTTGGGACGCGGTCAGCTCTTGGCTGGGGGTGCAGGCGAATCGCCTGCAGGGGGTATGATAGGGTCGGCGGGCTGAGGTGGTGACGGGTTGGGGTCATTGACGGGCGACGCCGGTTGGGCCGGCGGGGGCGGCTCTTCGATGGGCGGGGTGGGATTTGTTCCCGGCTGATTGGGATCGTTGATTTGGGCCATCACAAAGTCCTTTGAAACAAAAAGGCCGGCCATTTCTGACCAGCCTTTATTGTTCTGATATGAGAATTAGAGCTTGCGGTTGATCGCGTCGGCGACCTTGTTTGCGCCGTCTTTTACGGCGTCCTTGGCTTTGCCGACTTCGACCTGCGCTTCGCCCTTGATCTTCTGGGCTTCGCCTTCGACCACGAGCCGGTCATTGCCGACCACATCACCGACGGTTTTCTTCACGGCGCCAGCGGCTTCGTTGGCGTAGCCTTTAGCTTTGTCTGAAGTGCTGCTCATTTGAATAACCCTCGTTACATGTTGAACACAGGGGGAAGACGTTTGGGCGGGCGGGAACGTTCCGTCAAAAGCGGCGGGATTATTTTTCGTTGAGCAGGGAACTTATTTTGACTGGCGCTGGCGCTATGCGCCGATGTTGTCGATGAGGCGGGTTTTGCCGAGCCAGGCAGCGGCTAGGATGCGCAGCGGGCTATTGGCTTGGGGTTCTGCCAGGGTTTGGGCGTCGCGGACGGCGATGTAGTCAACGGATTTGAAGCCGCTGGAGAGGACGGCGGCGGAGGCGGCGGTGGTGGCGTCCGGGATGGGGGTGCCGGATTTAATGGCAGCGGCGTAGGCGGTCATGGCGCGGTGGAGGGCGGGGGCGATGGCGCGCTCTGCGGGTGAGAGGTAGGCGTTGCGGGAGGAAAGGGCGAGGCCGTCGGGTTCGCGGCGGGTGGGCGCGCCGGTGATGGTCAGGGGCAAGTTGAGGTCGCGGACCATCTGTTTGAGGACGGTGAGCTGCTGGTAGTCCTTTTCGCCGAAGATTGCGAGGTCGGGGGTGACCTGGCTGAACAGCTTGCAGCACACTGTTGCGACGCCGCCGAAGAAGTGGGGGCGGAAATCGGTTTCGAGGCCGAGTGCGGCGCCTGCCACTTCGATGCGGGTCGCGAAGCCGTCCGGGTACATTTCAGCGGGTGTGGGTGCCCAGATGAGATTTGCGTCGAGGGGCGCGAGCTTGGCGGCGTCTGCTTCGAGCTGCCGGGGGTAGCGGTCGAAATCCTCGTGGGGGGCGAACTGCTTAGGGTTGACGAAGATCGAGACGACGGCGTGAGAGGCCTTGGTTTTGGCTAGACGGACGAGGTCGAGGTGGCCGTCGTGCAGCGCGCCCATGGTCGGGACGAGGGCGATGGTGCCGCCTCCGGCGCGGATTTGCGCGATCTGGGCACGCAAGGCTGCGACGGTGGAGACGATGGCTGGGGATTGGGGCATGGCGTGTGGTCTCGGGTGTTGGTGGCGTTGGGGCTTTTATCGAGGGTTGGACGCGTTGATTCAACAGAAACAAGTTGGCCTGAGGGTGTGGCTGCTGGGTCCCGTGTCTGCGTCGCACCGTGAAGGACGCTGCGCCGCGCACAGGATGACAGTCTGAGGCTGCACTATGGCTTGGATGATAGGGCTTGAGAGTTCGCACAGGGTTGCGGCGGGGGGAGGGGAAATTTGGTATGGAGATACCTACATCTTGAGTCGGGTGTGTTTGCGTCGGCCGGGGCATAGCTTTTTGACGTTCATATTTTTCCCGAGGACTGCATGATTACGGACAGGACGTCCCCCATCAACCGCACGAAGACAAAGGCGGCGAAGTCGAGGTCCGAAGGTTCGGGACGTAGCGATTTTCTGGCTGCTTTGCCGCCGTTCGATGAGATTTCCGCCCATCATCTGATGGATGAAAAGCGGCTCGTGGGCGAGCTTGTCGAACGGGCTGTTTTTACGCCGGATGAGCGGGTGCGTGCAGGCGACGTTGCGCGCGGGATCGTGACCGAGGCGCGCGGGGCTTCCGGCAAGCTCGCCGGGATCGATGCGTTCATGAAGGAATATGGGCTGTCGAGCGATGAGGGCGTCATCCTTATGTGTCTCGCGGAAAGCCTGCTGCGGATACCGGATGCTGAAACCGCCGATCAGTTGATTGCGGAAAAGATCAAGGATGGGCGCTGGGACAAGCATCGGGGGCATTCCGACAGCTTGTGGGTGAACGCATCGACGTGGGGTTTGATGCTGACCGGGCGCGTCGTGCGGTATCGCGATGCCAAGAGTTCAAATCCGGTCACCGCGTTGAAGAAGATGGTGGCGCGGTCGGGCGAGCCGGTCATCCGGCAGGCCGTGCGGCAGGCAGTGAAGCTGCTCGGCGATCAGTTTGTGCTGGGCGAGACGATCAAGGAGGCGATTGCGCGGGCCAAACCGCTCGAAGCGCAGGGATACCGGTTTTCGTATGACATGCTGGGCGAGGCGGCGCGGACGGACGCCGATGCGCAGCGATATTTCGAGCGGTATCTGGCGGCGATCGAGGGGATCGGGGCGGCCAGCGGGCCCTTGGCTTCGGTGCATCCCGATGCGCTGATGGGGCGGCCGTCGATCTCGATCAAGCTATCGGCGCTGCATCCCAGGTTCGAGGCGGGGAAAGAGCGGCGGTTGCAGAATGAGTTGCTGCCGCGGCTGCTGACGCTCGCGAGAGCGGCGCGGGTGCGCAATGTGCCGGTGACGTTCGACACGGAAGAACAGGACCGGCTGGAGCCGACGCTCGCCATGTTCGGGGCGGTGATGGCTGATCCCGCGCTCGATAACTGGGCTGGGCTGGGGATTGCGGTGCAAGCCTATGGCAAGCGTGCGATGCCGGCGTTGCGATGGGTGCGGCGGTTGGCTGAGACGTCGGGTAAGCGGGTGCCGGTGCGGCTCGTCAAGGGCGCGTATTGGGACAGCGAGATCAAGCGGGCGCAGGAGGCGGGGCTTTCCGATTATCCGGTGTTCACGCGTAAGGTTTACACGGACGTGAGTTATCTCGCGTGCGTGCGGTATCTGTTGTCGGACCGGCAAGCGTTCTATCCGCAGTTTGGCACGCACAACGCACATTCGCTGGCTTCGGCTTATGTGGCGGGCGGCAAGGGCAGTTACGAGTTCCAGCGGTTGTTCGGGATGGGCGATGCGCTCTATGGGGCGATCGCGGGCTCGGCTCAGCTTGGGGTGCCGTGCCGGATTTATGCGCCCGTTGGGACGCGGGTCGATCTGGTCGCGTACCTCGTGCGGCGGTTGCTCGAGAACGGGGCGAATACATCGTTCGTGCATAAGCTCGCCGACGACGAGGTTCAGGTCAGCGAATTGGTGGCCGATCCCGTGGCGTTCGTCGAGCGCGAACGGGCGCGGGGCCGGGAAGACCGGGCGCATTTCATTCGCAAACCAGTGGACCTGTTCGAGGATCGCAAGGGCAGCCTTGGGCTGGCTTTGGGCGAGGCGGCGGTGCGAGCGCCGTTGCTGGCTGAGATGTCCAGCCACATCGCGGGGTCGTTTGCGGTGGGGCCGATCATCGACGGCGAGGCGCGGTCGGCTGGTGGCGACGCGGCGCTGGTGCGGTGTCCGCATGACCGCCGCGAGCGGATCGGGACAGTTGAGGCGGCAACGGCGGCGGATATCGAGCGGGCGCTGGTGAGTGCGACTGCGTGCGCGCATGCGTTTGACCGGGTGGGCGTTGAACGCCGGGCGGAGGCGCTGGAAAAGGCCGCCGATCTGATGGAGCGGGACCGGGCGCGGCTGATGGCGGTCATGATCCGCGAGGCTGGCAAAACGTGGACCGGGGCTCATGGGGATGTCTGCGAGGCTGTGGATTTCCTGCGGTACTATGCGGGCGAGGCCAAGCGGGCGTTTGGCGAGAGCGTGCGACTGCCGGGCGTGACGGGAGAGCGCAACGTGATGGAGTGGCGCGCGCGGGGGCCGGTCGCATGCATTTCGCCGTGGAATTTTCCGCTTGCGATTTTCGCCGGGCAGGTCGCGGCAGCGCTGGCGGCTGGGAACCCGGTGATTGCCAAGAGCGCGCCGCAGACGCCGATCACAGCGTTTCTGGCGACGCAGTTGCTGCATGAGGCGGGGATACCGGCCAACGCGCTGCATCTGTTGCCGGGCGATGGGCGTGTGGGCGCGACGCTGGTGCGCGATCCGCGGATCAAGGGGATTGCATTCACTGGGTCGAACGATACGGCGTGGGCCATTCAGAAGGCGCTGGCGGAGCGGCGGGGAGCGATGATCCCGTTTGTTGCCGAGACGGGCGGGCTGAATGCGATGATTGCCGACAGCAGTGCGTTGCCCGAGCAGGTGGTGCGCGATTGCGTGATGTCGGCGTTCGACAGCGCGGGGCAGCGGTGTTCGGCGGCGCGGGTGCTGTTCGTTCATGCCGACGTTGCCGACAAGACGATCGAGATGCTGGTCGGTGCGATCGAGGAACTCGATATCGGCGATCCGATGGATTATGCGACCGACATCGGGCCGGTGATCGATGAAGCCGCGCAGGATGTGCTGGATGCGCACAAGATCAGGCTTCAGTCGGCGGGGCGTCAGTTGGTCGATATGGCGCTGCCCGAGGATTGCCGGGTGGGGACGTATGTGACGCCGGCAGCGTATGAGGTCGAGCGCCTGGCGGCGGTGCCGAAGGAGATTTTTGGGCCGGTGCTGCAGGTGGTGCGCTATGAGCGCGGCGCGCTGGACAAGGTGGTTGCGTCGTTGAATGCGACCGGGTTTGGGTTGACACTCTCCGTGCATAGCCGGATTTCAGCGGTGGCGGATTACGTCGCCGAGCATGCCAAGGTCGGGAATTTGTATGTGAACCGCAACCAGATCGGCGCGCGCGTCGGGGCTCAGCCGTTTGGCGGCGAGGGGCTGTCGGGCACGGGGCCGAAAGCGGGCGGGCCGAATATGGTCACGCGGTTTGCTACGGAGCGGGTGCGGAGCACGGACATCACCGCGACGGGCGGGAATTGGCAGTTGCTGGCGGGCGAAGAGGGGTAGGGTGAACCAAGCTCATGGCCGAGAGGGACCTGGAAACAGGATGCCGCTTGCCTCAATTGGGATTAGGTCTTAAACATATAATTGACGGACGAGTGCGACGAGATGCTTTGAATGCACTCTGCAACTGCATGCTCGTCTTTTTTGCATTTTTTATTAGCTTCATCGCTGAGTCCGCCAGGGTCTGTTTTTGACTTCTTGGAGGCCGTTATGAGATGGTCGCGATTTTCTTTTCTTGCCGGAACGTTTTCTATTGCTATTGTTTTATCCAGTCTTGCGCTGGCAGCTCCGGCGTTGAAGTCTAAGGCTGTTGTTCCAAAATCACAAATCACCATTCTTTATGATGCATTCGGCAAAGATGCGTCGATGAAAAAAGACTGGGGTTTTTCGGCGCTCGTGGAGGTGGCCGGTAAACGCATACTGTTTGATACCGGGGATAACCGGGATGTCTTTATGGCGAACGCCAAGGCAAAAGGCGTCGATTTCAACAAGCTTGATTTTGTCGTTATTTCACATCGTCATTCCGACCATATGGCCGGTCTTGCGCAGGTCTTGCGGGTCAATCCGGGGGTGAAGATATACGCTCCGAAAGAAGGGTTCGGGATTTTCGGATCGTCACTGCCGTCGAGCTTCTATCGCAAGAACGAAAGCCTGCCGCCGGAGATGCGCTACTATGACAGCAAGCCGCCGGAGGTGATGACCTTCGGGACGGCATGGCAAGGCGCCAAGTTCGAGTTGATTGATAAGACCACCGAGATTGCACCGGGCGTTTGGCTCATTGCCCTCGTTTCCGATTTGCCGGGAACCAAAGAACTCAAAGAACTATCGCTGGCGGTCAATACGCCGGATGGCTTGGTGCTGGTGGTCGGCTGCTCGCATGCCGGAATTGAAAAGATCGTGGAGGCGGCTGCTGCGATTAATCCGAAGATTCATATGATTGCCGGCGGATTCCATCTTGTCGTAGCCAATGACGAGACCATCGCCAAAGTAACGGCGTCGCTTCATGATACCTGGAAAGTCGAAAATATCGCGCCGGGGCACTGTACAGGCGAGGCGACGTTTGCTGCTCTCAGGCAGTCCTTTGGCGAGCATTATTTTTATGCCGGGCTTGGTACGGTGCTTCCGATAGGGATTGCGGCAGTGAAGAAGACGGAGGGTGCGCCGCTCGCGACGCGGACCGCCTACTTGGATGGTGGTCTCGAAGGCCAAGTCATCCGGGGAGCAGATGCGGCTCTCAGTGGAGAGGACCTATTGACGTACCGCCAGCTTGCCAGCGTGAGCATTGATGCGATGGAGGGAAAGTACGAACGCTGGTTGAGGGCTGTGTTGGCGGTTGGAGGGCGGAAGTAGCGCGGTGGAGTCTTTTTTGCGGGAAACTTATCCCCGCTGATTTGGCGCGTGAGAGGGTGGGATCACCTTATTTCACGAGGGCTGGTTCTAGAGCTGCTTTTACTGGGAAATAGGGGTTTTGCGAGGAGTCCCGCAACCCATCAGCTGGCCGGGGCTTTGAATGCAGCAATTTGGTTTGCGACTGCCGGGTTAAGAT
>JANLYB010000102.1:0-10355 GCA_031365425.1 Hyphomicrobiaceae bacterium | reverse complement strand
CGACGTCGAGTGAGGCTAGGATCGCTACGATCAAAAATACCGGTAGCAGGACGATAATCAACGCGGATGAGCAGGCGAAATCGAATGTGCGTTTCGCCTGCCAGTAGGACGTTACGCGCGGCAAGATCTTCGGGGCAGGGGAGGATCTGGTGCTGACGACGGGCAGATCGTAAAACGCTGCAGGTTCCATTTTGGCCGGTGCCGCGCTGCCGGAATCGGAAATGTGTCCGGCCTCAAATTGCTGAGCGAAAAGCTCCAGCTTCATATTGGAGCCGGTGCTGAGGGCTACAAGGCATTGGCGTGCCTTGAGCGGAAGGTTGCCAAAAGGCACGGTGACGACGATGCGGTCCACAAAGACGCCGTGAACTTCGAGGTCTTGCAAAATGGACTCAACCTGATCGGTCGGCCCCAGTATGGCGTGCTGATGGATGCGGCGGCCGCTATGGCGATCAGCAACGCCCAGCAGGCCAACGATGCGCTTGGTGCCTGCGCCGAATTCCTCGACCGACTGCACGTAAAGTTCGGCGACCCGGCCAAGCCCGACAACGAGGATCGATTCATAAGGGATTGTGTTGCCTTCCATCATTGCTGCGGCAGGCTGGACGCGCGCCCGGCTGCGAAAGCTGTAACGGAGGCGGGCCACCACGCGGAAGCCGACGAGACCGCAGATCATCAAGAGAGCTTGCAGGATCGGCAAGGCGCGGGCAACGCCGTCGAGGCGATTGAACAGGAAGCTTTCGCCTACCGTCAGCATAACGATGGAAACTGCGGCGCCGGAGACGATGAGATAGTCGAGCATGGAGCTCATGCGCCAGATGGCGCGGTCGAGGCCAAACAGGCTCAAGACGATGAGTGACGTCAAAGCCGTTGCTGTGAAATAGGGACTGAGGCCTTGGAGATGGACAACGCGGGTCTCAAAATTATCGCGCAGCAGCACAGCCAGCAGGGTGGCCAACAAAATGATGTTGACATCTAAGAACAGCAATATGATGCGCTTGCGCACTGATCCCCCTGCCTAGCCCGACGCTGTGAGGTTAACATCGCCGTAAAAGCCAGATCAACCGAATGAGCCGTCCATGCGGCAATGCAGCATGAATAACGTTTGCTAAATGCATTCCCGTTGCAAATTTATTGGGCGCGACCCCGTGGCTCCGGCCATCCAATCGGACGGTCGTGGCCGTTGAGTGTCGCAATCCACTACGAGCTTAGCCGATTCGAATCAGGGACTCGCGGGTTTATCGTTATCCTTGCCCGATTTGGCGAGGATAACTCCGCCAGCGATGGCTCCACCGATGACAAGGCCGGTGACCACTGAAGATGGCGGCGGCAAAAGCGCCACGGGGCCCGGGTGGCAGATTGCAGGGACTTTGAGAACCGAGCGTTGCGCTTCATCGCCGAGCCGTATTGTGCAGCCGTCGGCATAGACGACATTGGCGCCGCCGCCTTTTGCGACGGTGATGCGATCGCCGGTCTGTGCATCGACGAAGCCTGTCACCGTCTTGAAGCCGCTGCCCTTATTGATCGAGACGCTGCCGCCGACCACTTCAAGTGTCGCCGCCAGGGATGGCGTGGCAACGCATACCGCAATTGCACAGCCGAGGAAATATTTGCGCATCCAACTCACTCTCAACTCATTTTGCCCACTCTCATTTAGGGCGGATACGTTGTAACGTACAGATGGAGATCACAATCGCGCTGTGCATCAATTTTTTGTGGTGCATGGAAGTCACATTTCACGAGCAAGGAAAAGGTGTTTCATGGAAATGGGGTTGGCTGGCGGAGTGCGGGCCACACAATGCGAACCGAACTTGTGTGCAAGGTTTATGCAAACCTTGACTGATCTCCTGCGCGGGCTCAGATGGTGACGTATGTAATGCGCTGCACCATTCAACAAACAAAGATTTGTCCAGCGATATGATCGATCTCCACAGTCACATATTGCCCGGTATCGACGATGGGGCGGCAGACGTTTCCGTCTCGTTGGCCATGGCGCGTATGTTTGTTGCCGATGGCGTCACGGATCTCGCTTGCACGCCGCACATTCTGCCGGGCCTTTATCTGAATACCGGTCCGCAAATTCGCGTGGCTGTGCAAAATCTTCAGGCGGAACTCGATCAGGCTGGAATTCCACTGCGGCTGACTACGGGCGCCGATGTTCACATGGTACCGGATCTGGTCGCGGGCTTGCGGTCGGGCAGGCTACTTTCGCTTGCCGATACGCGCTATGTGCTGGTCGAGCCTCCCCACCATGTGCCGCCGCAGAAATTCGAAGAGTTTTTCTTCAACATCTTGATGTCGGGTTATGTGCCGATCCTCACTCATCCCGAGCGCCTGACATGGGTTGGTTCGCATTATGCCGCGATCGAGCGAATGGCGCGGTCGGGTGTGTGGATGCAAATTACAGCGGGTTCGCTGACGGGGGCGTTTGGCCGGAATGCACAGAATCTCGCAGAGCGGATGCTGAAGGATGGTTGTGTGCATATTCTTGCCACGGATGCGCACGATACAGCCCGGCGGCCACCTGCGCTGAGCCGGGGGCGGGATTTGGCTGCCAAATTCGTAGGCACGGTTGAGGCAGAACATCTGGTTGTAACGAGACCCAGGGGAATTCTCGATAATGCACCGGTCAGTAGTCTCCCTAGTATTCCGTCCGCTGCTCAGTTATCGAATATAGTTTATCATGAAGCAAAGCCGGCCAATGGCGGCGACAAACAGGGGCTGGAACATGGGGACGAGCAGTTGCACGCATCGCACGGTTCTCATGGGCGGGCTTCTGGTGGCGTTTTGCGCACTTGGTCTGAGCGCGTGCGGCGAGTCTTTGACTAGTCTGCCATCGAGTGAACTGAGCACCAAACAGCCAAGCGCCGTGGCTGGTCCGGTTCTGCCGGCGACGCCTGCTGCGGTTGCGGGCGAAACGGCAACGGCCAAGGCAATCAAGCCTGCCTCCAAGTTCGAAACGACAGGCAATCTTGGTGAGGCGGCTGCGGTTCCATCGTCTGCATCGAAGTCGGCGACCGATTCGTTCATCGCCGTGACGACGCCCGGCAATACGGCCTACAAGATTGGC
Source organism: Hyphomicrobiaceae bacterium (assembly GCA_031365425.1). Taxonomy (GTDB): domain Bacteria; phylum Pseudomonadota; class Alphaproteobacteria; order Rhizobiales; family Hyphomicrobiaceae; genus JANXVY01. The sequence continues at coordinate 7,288 of JANLYB010000102.1, read as the reverse complement.
CCTGAAGACGTGATCGACGTCTCGGTGTTCAAGGTGCCCGAGCTGTCGAAAAGCGTTCAGGTCGCCGATGGCGGCACGATCAATCTTCCGCTTGTCGGGGAAATTGCTGCGGCCGGTAAGACCGCGCGGGATATTGAACTCGAACTGACCAAGACGCTGGGCGACAAGTATCTCAGATCGCCGCAAGTTACGGTTTTCGTGAAGGAATACAATAGTCAGCGGGTGACGGTTGAAGGCGCCGTGAAAAAGCCCGGTGTTTATCCCATTCGTGGGAAGAATTCGTTGCTGCAACTGCTTGCCAGTGCTGGCGGTCTGGAAGATACGGCTGAAAACGGCAACATCCTTGTTGTGCGGCAGGTCAATGGCAAACGTTATGCCGGCCGGTTCGACCTCGATGCAATCCGTAAAGGCGCTGCAGAGGATCCTCAGGTGCAGCAGGGCGACGTGGTCATCGTGAATACGTCAGATGCAAAGGCTGCGTTTCAGACATTCTTGAAGATCATCCCTGTGGCGAACGTTTTTGCGCTTCTTTGAAGGTAATGGCCGCACGTGGACGGAATGGATCAAAGTTCGGACAAGCCGTCGGCTGCGCATACGCCTAGCGAGGGAACTCTCGTACGGGCCAACGGCGCCATGCCTGCGCCGCGCACGGGCTATGGTGCGGGTTATCCGGGGCAAGCGGAATTCGATACGGCCCAGACCGGCATCAATCTGCTGCAGTACTGGCGGACGGTCATCAAGCACCGTTTCGCGATTGCGAGCATTATCGCGGCGTTCCTGGTGCTTGGGACTTTGCGTTTCATGCTGCTGACGCCGGTCTATTCGTCGGCGCTCCGGCTCCAAATCGACCGGAATTCGTCCAAGATCGTTGAGCGCGGAAGCCTCAATGCCAACGAGGGCCTCGATAATGAATTCCTCAAGACGCAGTACGAACTGCTGCAGACCCGGAGCATGGCTGAGCGCGTAGCATCGACGCTGAAGCTTGGGGACGATCCGGCGTTTTTGAAACAAGCGGAAGGGTCGCTGTTTGGCAGCCTCTTGGCGGTCATCAAGGGATCGTCGCGCGGGGCGGAAACGAAGTCGGGCAATGAGGCGGCAGCGATTGCGATCGTCATCGCGAACCGGATGGTGCGTCCGGTGCCGGGATCGCGCCTCGTGGATGTGATTTATACCGATGTCGATCCCTATCGCGCCAAGAGGATTGCGGCCGCGTTTGGGGATGCGTTCATCTCCTCAAGTCTCGACAAGCGTTTCGAAGCCAACTCGTATGCCAAGACTTTTCTTGAAGACCAGATCAAGCAGTTGAAGCTGCGGCTTGAGGACTCTGAAAAGGCGCTGCTGGATTTTGCGCAGAAGGAAGAGATCATCGTCGTCAACGAGAAGTCGTCGATTACGGAAAGCAATCTTGCGGCGGCGAATGCGACGCTTGGCAACCTGGCTTCGGAGCGGATCAAGAACGAGCAATTGTGGCGGCAGGTGGAGGCTTCGACTGCGATCAATCTTCCGCAGTTGCTGACAAATTCGGTCATCGACGGTCTGCGCGGACGTCGCAACGGGCTGGTGACGGAATACGAAGAAAAACTGGAAACATTCAAGCCGAGCTATCCGGCGATGATCCAGATCAAGAACAAGATTGCCGAAATTGACCGGCAGCTTGCGGTCGAAGTCAAAACGATCAAGCAGTCGCTCAAGGCGGCGTACGATTCGTCCGTCAATCAAGAGGTGGAGACGAAGAAGCGCATCGAACAATACCGGGCCGAATTGCTCGACCTGCAAAAGCGCAGCATTCAGTACAATATCGTCAAGCGCGAAGTCGATACCAACCGCTCGCTGTATGACGGGCTGCTGCAACGCTTCAAGGAAGTCGATGTTGCGGGCGGTGTGAGTGCGAATAACATTTTTGTCGTCGATACCGCGCAGGTGCCTACAAAACCGTCGTCGCCGGGTCTGCTGCGGACATTGCTCGTGGCGTTCGCGCTGAGCGTCGGCGCGTCGATTGCGGCAGCGTTTGTGATGGAGCGGCTCGATGACACGGTGCGGTCGCCGGAAGAGGTCGAGCGCCTGACCGGGCTGGCCACGCTGGGCATCATTCCGGCAACGCGCGCCAATCAGAAGATGGAAACCGAGTTTGCCGATCCAAGGTCGGCGCTGTGGGAGGCCTATCGATCGCTTGGGACGGCGCTGCAATTTTCAACGGACGCCGGATTGCCGAAGACGATTTTCGTTACGAGTTCGGGGCCATCGGAGGGTAAGTCGATTACCTCGGTTGCCATGGCACGGCATTTCGCTCAGCTGGGGCTGAAAGTGCTGTTGATCGACGCGGATTTGCGCAAGCCGTCGCTGCACATCAAGCTGGGGCTCGATAATTCAGTTGGCCTTACCAATTATCTGACGGGCGTTTGTACGCCGCCGGAAGCGCTGTTGCAGACAGACGTGGCCAATCTCGCGTTCATGCCGTCGGGGCCGCTGCCGCCGAATGCCGCCGATCTGCTGTCGAGTTCGCGGCTGTTGTCGCTGATGTCGGTTGGGCTTGAGGTGTTCGATCTGATCGTAATCGACGGGCCGCCGGTCATGGGATTTGCCGACGCGCCCCTGGTGTCGAGTGCGGTCGGAAGCACGATGTTCGTCGTGGCCGCCGGACAGGGTCGCACGGGTATGATCCGCGACGCGGTGAAGCGGTTGCAGTTCGCGCGCGCCAATCTGATCGGCGTCGTTATGACGAAGTTCAACGCATCGAGCGCCGGGTACGGGTACGGCTATGGGTACGGATATGGCTACGGGTACGGTGGACATGGCTATGGGGATACCGACACCCCGGGCGGGGCGATTGCTGGCGATCAGAAAGCGATACCGCTGAAGGCCGAGGCCAATGGCTGATGTCGAGGCCAGCGCCCTGAAGGTCGCCATCGAGCTGGTGCATGTGCCGTCACGGGCGCGCGTGATCAAGACCGCTGCGCTGCCTGATGGGATGGGGCTGTTGCTGTCGATTGCGGCGGACGACGAGGATGCGCTGCGGGACGGCATTGACGTGACGGGGCGGACGCGCGAGGTCGTAAAAGGGGCTGCGGCTTTTTTTGTCGAGCAGATCCTGATGGCGGTAGATTGCGATAGTTACCGGACGCTCGGTGCGCGCGATACGGCGACGAACGCCGAGTTGCGTCGAAATATGGCGCTGCTGCTGAAGGCCCTGCATCCCGATCTCAGTCAGAACAAGGATCGCTCAGTGTTTACGGGCCGGGTCACGCGGGCATGGGAAGATCTCAAGACCCAGGATCGCCGGGATTCGTATGATGCCTCGCGGCGATTGGCGCTGGCGCGCGAGGGTCCAAAGGCGAAATCATCGGGACAGGCGACATCCAAAAGCAAGACTCAACGGGCTAAGTTTCAGTTCGTGAAGAACGCGGCCCGGCGGCAATCGCCGGAGAGCGTACGCGAAGCAGGCGGGTTTTTGCGGCGTGCGTTTTCATTCCTTTTGGGTGCAAAAAGCGGCCGGTAGGGGTGCGGCGACGTTTCTGCCTCCTTTGACAGACCGCTTGGAAATGCTCTTGTGGCGGACGCATGTGGTAATCGAAAAGCGAGTACGCATTCCTTGGATGACCGTTTGAAAAAAATGCCATTGATGCGGTTGCTGGTGCTGGGCGCAATCGGAGCGGGGCTGGCTTGGGCTATCGTTTCGACGACGTTCGTTTCGTATATCGCGGTGCGCAGACCTGACGCCGCGCTTACGTTCGGCGGGGGGCAAGCTCAGGCATGGTTGCTTCTTGGGCAGCGCAAGCTCGACGCCGGCCTTGGAGGCGGACCGGTCGCCCCCCAAGCGCAGTCCGGGCGAAGCCTCGATGAAGCGCGCGATACGACGGCCGCCACGTTTGGGCGGTTGAGCGGCTGGGCCAAGACGGCGGACGGCGCCGTGCGGCTGCGGACGGACGACGAGCAGAGCGCGGTTGTTGGCGCTGCTGTGCGGGATGAGGCGGCTGGGGAGCGTGCGGGTCCGAAGACGTTTGAACTGTCGGCCGACGAGAAGGCTGTGTGCGAGGAGGTTCGTGCGCTCGCCTTGGCGGCGCTGGCAAAGGATCCGCTGAATGCGCGCGCGTACCGGATGCTGGGTCAGGTCGCGTCGCAAGAGGGCGATGATGTCCAGGCCGAACGGTTCATGACATTGGCCGTCCAACGATCGATGCGCGAGACGATCGCGGTGCATTGGCTGCTGCGGCGGGCGATCGATACGATGGACTACACGGGTGCAGCCGATCATATCGATCTGGTTCTGCGGACATATCCGCAATTGCGCGATGCGATTATGCCTTCGTTTGCGCAGGTGGCGGAAGCGCCGGAGGGAAGTGCGGCCATCAAAGCTGTTTTGGCGCGCAATCCACCGTGGAGGAAGCCGGTGTTGTCGGCGTTGCCGGCGGTGATCAGCGACGCGCGGACGCCGCTTACGCTGTTGATGCATTTGAAGAGCACGCCGCATCCGCCGACGGCCGCCGAGATCAAGGATTACATTGCGTTTTTGCTCAGCAAGAAATTCTACGAGCTGGCTTATGATACGTGGCTGCAGTTCCTGCCCGATGAGCAGTTTGGTGCGGCTGGGAATGTGTTCAACGGAAGGTTCCAGTTTCCGCTGTCTGGTCTGGCGTTCGATTGGGCTATTGCGGCGCGGTCTGGGGTTACGGTTGACATTGTGCCCTTGAAGGAGACCAAGGGTGAGCCGGATGCAAACGAGGGCCGGGCTTTATCGGTTGAGTTCAATACAGGTCAGGTTGATTTTCCCGGTGTGACGCAGACGGTGATGGTGCGACCGGGGTCGTACGAGTTCAAGGGGCGGTTCAAGGGAACGCTTGTGGGACGGCGCGGGCTCAAGTGGCAGATCGTGTGCCTTGAAAAGCCTGCGATGAAGATCGGGGAAAGCTCGATGATGCTCAGTGGATCGTCAACGTGGCAGGCGTTTTCGTTCCCGTTCACGGTTGAGGCGAGCGCGTGCGGGGCGCAGCAGATCAAGCTGGATCTTGATGCGCGGTCGGCGTCGGAGCGGCTCGTCTCGGGGACCATGATGTTTGCCGATATCGAGATCGTGCGCGCGAACGCCGGCGCGGGGGAGGCCACGCCGGGAGCGGCGGGGAAGAATTAGGTGCGACCTAACTCATGGCGCGCAGTCCTTCCCCGTCAGAGGGGGAGGAAAGTGGCGGATTACGCTGGCCGCCAGAGGCCGACGGTGTCGATGACGACTTTTTCGGCGATGGCCGAGGCTGGGATTTTTTTGAAGGCTGCGTGCGCGACCAGGAGGGCCAGGATGTCGGCTTTCTGGATAGCTTCTTTCATGCCGACAAGCTTGCAATTGGCATGGCTGGCGAGCGAGGCTGGGAGCTCGTCGATGTTGGGTTCGACGATGACAAGGTCGTAGTTGCCGTCGCGGGCCAAGTGTTGAGCGACATCGATGGCGGGGCTTTCTCGCATATCGTCGAGATCGGGTTTGTAGGAGAGGCCGAACACGGCGATGGTGGGGCGTTTGAAGCGCTCGGCGCGGGCCTTGATCTGATCAATTACGAATTCAGTCTTGCGGTCGTTGACTTCGCGGGCAGTGCGGATCAGGCGGGCGATATCTGGCTGGGCTTCGACGATGAACCAGGGGTCGACGGGGATGCAGTGGCCGCCGACGCCGGGGCCGGGCTGGAGGATGTTCACGCGCGGATGGCGGTTGGCCGACGAGATCACGTCGTGGACGTCGATTTCGAGGTCGTGGCAGAGCATCGAGAGTTCGTTGGCGAAGGCAATGTTGACGTCGCGATAGGAGTTCTCTGCGAGTTTGGTCAGCTCCGCGGTGCGGCTGTTGGTGAGGTTCAAGTCGCCGCGGCAGAAGAGCCGATAGAATTCCAGGGTCAATTCGGCGCTTTTGACGTCCATGCCGCCGATGGAGCGCGAGTTGTCGACAAGTTCGCGCAAGGTGTGGCCGGGCAGGATGCGCTCGGGGCAGTAAGAGACGAGGATATCTGCGCGTTCGGGCGCGGTGTGGGGGAATGTCAGGTCAGGGCGCAGACCCGCCAGGAGCTTGGTCATGCGCTCGGTGGTGCCGACGGGGGAAGTCGATTCCAGAATGACGAGGTTGCCCTTTGCCAGGATTGGGGCGATGGAGCGGAAGGCGGAATCGACCGCGCGCAGGTCGGAGCGCTTTTCCGGCGTGATCGGCGTTGGGACTGCAATTACGAAGACGTCCGCTGGTTCCGGCTTCGTTACAGCCCTGAGGCGACCGGAGCCGACGGCGGCCTGGAGTATCACGTCCAAGTCGGTTTCGACAATGTGGCTGCCGCCGGTGTTGATGGTTTTGACGGCGGCTTCATCGATGTCGACGCCGATGACGTTGACGCCGCGGGTGGCGATGGTGGCGGCGGTGGGGAGACCGACGTAGCCGAGGCCGATGACGGAAACGGTTTGAAAAATATTCACCGGCTTCATGCAGTGAGGACCTCAAGTATGCGGCGGCTGGCTTGGCCATCGCCGTAGGGATTGTTGATGCGGCTCATGGCGGCGAACGCTTGGCAGTCGTCCAGCAAAATGTTGGCCTGGGCGACGATGGTTGCGGCGTTGGTACCGACGAGTTTGGCGGTGCCGGCAGCGATGGCTTCGGGCCGCTCGCTGGTGTCGCGCAGGACGAGGACGGGCTTGCCCAGCGAGGGTGCTTCTTCCTGGATGCCGCCGCTGTCGGTCAAGATGAGGTGTGCGCGCGACATAAGGTAGACGAAGGCTGAGTAGTTTTGTGGCTCGATCAAGTGGATTGCCGGGTGGTCGCCGAGGATTTCATGGACGGGCTTGCGCACCTGCGGGTTGAGGTGGACGGGGTAGACGATTTCGACGTCGCCGCGGTTAGCCAGGGCTTTGAGGGCTTTGCAAATTTGCGCGAAGCCGTCGCCGAAGTTCTCGCGGCGGTGGCCGGTGACGAGGATCAGGCGCTTTACTGGATTGAGCCAGTTGAAGCGTTCACCCAGGCTTGATGCGAGAGCGGCGTTCGATTGGATGGCGGCGTGGGTGTGGACGAGCGTGTCGATCACCGTGTTGCCGGTGGTGGTGATGTTAGCGTTAGGGATACCCTCGGCAAGGAGGTTGGCGCGCGATTGCGGCGTCGGCGGGAAGTGCTTCGCCGCTAGGCTTGAGATGATTTTGCGGTTCGCTTCCTCGGGCCAGGGGCTATAAAGGTTGCCGGTGCGCAGGCCAGCTTCGACGTGGGCTACCGGGATGCGCTGATAGAAAGCTGCGAGCGCGCCGCACATGGCGGTGGTTGTGTCGCCTTGGACGACGA
>JANLYB010000298.1:0-1899 GCA_031365425.1 Hyphomicrobiaceae bacterium | reverse complement strand
CCCCGGCGATGCAATGTCTCGATATAGCGGGGACGCCTTGCATCGTCCTTCAGTGCACGCCGAAGTTCCTGGATACAGGTCACCAGCGCGGCGTCCCCCACATTGACCTCCGGCCAGATCGCGCCGAACAGCTGGTCCTTGGTGACGACTTCGCCAGGGCGGTCGGCCATAAAGCTCAGCAGCGCAAGGGCCTTGGGCGTCAGATGCACGGTTCGGCCGCCCGACATCAACCCGCCCTGGGGTTCAAGTCGGTAGCGCCCGAACGTAAGTGCCCGCTCTGACATGGTTTTCTCCGGCTTCGAAGGTAGCACAAAGCTCCCATAGAAATCCCGTTTCTCGCTTATGACTTCCGGCCCGACGGCTCCTACCCTCCGCAGTTAAATTTGGGATTCTGCTCTTTTTTCGATCGGGCAATTCGAGACGGGCTGACTTTTATGAGCGGCCAACAGGGAGAAGCGCGATGAGAACAACCCTTGCGATCGCGGTGACGCTTTCGGCCGGCCTTTCGCTGGTGCACGCGCAGTCGACCGGCGAAAAGCTCGGCACCGTCAATTTCGAAACGTCCTGCAAGCCGGAGGCGCAGAAGCTCTTCAACCAAGGCATGCTGTATCAGCACTCGTTCTGGTACCGCGCGTCGCAAAACGTCTTCGAGGACGCGTTGAAGGCCGATCCGCAATGCGGCATCGCCTATTGGGGCATCGCGCTCAGCATGCTCTGGAATCCCCACGTCCCCACACCCGCGAAAAATCTCGCCGATGGCGCCGCCATGATCGCCAAGGGCAAGGGCATTGGCGCCGGGTCCCAGCGCGAGCGTGACTATCTGGATGCGCTTGCTGTCATGTATGCCGACTCGGACAAGGTCGACCATCGCACCCGCATCGTGGCCTATGCGAAGGCCATGGAGCAGCTGGCGCAGCGCTACCCAAGCGACGACGAAGCGCAGATTCACTACGCGCTGGCGCTCAATACCTCGGCTTCGGCCGCCGACAAGACCTACGCCAATCAGATCAAGGGCGCTGAAATCCTCGAGCCGATCTCAAAACGCCAGCCGCAACATCCCGGCGTCGCGCATTACCTGATTCATTTGTATGATTACCCCTCGATTGCGGAGAAGGGCCTCGATGCGGCCAGGCGTTACGCCAAGATTGCACCCGCAGCCGCCCATGCCCAACACATGCCGTCACACATCTTCACCCGCGTCGGCTATTGGGATGAATCGATCTCATCGAACATCCAGGCGGCGCGGGCCGCCAAGGAAGCCAAGGACTTCCACGACCAGCTGCATGCCATGGACTATCAGGTCTATGCCAATCTGCAGCTTGGACAGGACGCCAAGGCCAAGGCGCTGATTGACGAGATGAGTGGGGTGACCGGCCTTACGGAGACGTACCTGCCCGGCCCGTACGCGCTGGCTGTGTCGCCGGCACGCTATGCGGTGGAACGCGGCGACTGGAAAGCCGCAGCCGAACTTCAGGTCCGTCCCAGCCCGTTGGCTCATGTGCAAGCGATAACGCATTTCGCGCGCGCGCTCGGCGCTGCGCGCTCTGGCAATCCCGAAGCCGCCAAGGCTGATATCGCAAGGCTCGGGGAACTGCGCGACAGACTGCGTGACGCCAAGGACGCCTATTGGTCCGAGCAGGTTGATATCCAGTCGAAGGTCGCCTCCGCCGTGGTGCTCTTTGCCGAAGGCAAGCGCGATGAGGCGCTCACTGCCATGAGCGCCGCCGCCGACGCCGAGGACAAGACCGAAAAGCATCCGGTGACGCCTGGCGTGCCCAAACCGGCGCGCGAATGGTACGGCGTCATGCTGCTTGAGAGCGGCAGTGCCAGGGAAGCGCTCGCCGCCTTTGAGGCAACGCTGAAGAAGGAACCCAACCGGCTCGGCGCGTATGTCGGCGC
>JANLYB010000084.1:0-4120 GCA_031365425.1 Hyphomicrobiaceae bacterium | reverse complement strand
GCGCGCGCCGCGCTGCAGCGCTTGGCATCGAAGGCAAGTGGGCGATTCACCCCTCGCAGATCGAGCTTGCCAACGAAGTATTCTCGCCGACGGCTGCTGAAATCAGCCGCGCCGAACGCATCCTGGTTGCCCTCAGGGAAGCCGAAGCCCAGGGCAAAGGTGCGGCCTCCCTCGATGGCAAGATGATCGACGCAGCCTCTGAAAAGATGGCCAACAACCTTTTGGCAACCAACGCAGCCATCAAAGCTGCCGAAGCCAAGCGCGCAGGCTGAGAACCCCCTCTCGCTTAAGCGCAGGGGCGGCGGCTCACCAAACCGCTGCCGCCCCGATGTATTCAATCAAGCCGGTCAGGCTCAATTCAACTCATTCGACCCGGAGGTCTCCCCAATGGACATTCACGAGTACCAAGCCAAAGAGCTTCTCGCGAAGTTCGGCGTGCCTATCCCGCGCGGCGGGCTCGCCTACAGCCCCGAGCAGGCAGCATATCGCGCCAGCGACATCGGCGGCTCGCAATGGGTCGTCAAAGCCCAGATCCACTCGGGCGCACGCGGAAAAGCCGGCGGCATCAAATTCTGCCGCAGCGACCGCGAGATCGAGGAGGCCTCTGAGTCCCTGCTCGGCAAGAAGCTGGTCACCCACCAGACTGGTCCCGCCGGCAAGCTCGTGTCGCGCCTCTACATCGAGGAAGCGACCCAGATCGCCAAGGAATTCTATTTGGGCTTCGTGATGGACCGCGCCTCCGAGCGCATCATGGTCGTCGCGTCCGCTGCCGGCGGCATGGAGATCGAAGAGATTTCAGCCAACAAGCCTGAGAGCCTCATCCGCGTCACCGTCGACCCAGCCGTCGGCATGCAACAGTTCCAGGCCCGCGAAGTCGCGTTCGGTTTGGGCGTTGACTCAGATCTCGTCACCAAGATGGTCCCGGTCATCATGGGCGCCTATCGCGCCTTCCGCGACCTCGACTCGACGATGCTCGAAATCAACCCGCTGGTGATCACCAAGAATAACCAGATCCTCGCGCTCGACGCCAAGATGAGCTTCGACGACAACGCCCTGTTCCGTCGCGCCCACATCGCCGAGCTACGCGACAAGAGCCAGGAAGACCCGCGCGAGACCTACGCCTCCGACCGCGGTTTGGCCTATGTCGGTCTCGACGGCGACATCGGCTGCGTGGTCAACGGCGCGGGCCTTGCGATGGCGACGCTCGACATGATCAAGCTCGCCGGCGGCGAACCGGCCAACTTCCTCGACATCGGCGGCGGTGCTTCGCCTGAGCGCGTCGCAAAGTCGTTCCGCGCCGTTTTGAAGGACAAGAACGTCAAGGTCCTGCTCGTCAACGTGTTCGCCGGTATCAATCGTTGCGACTGGGTTGCCAAAGGCGTGGTCGACGCCGTCAAAGAACTGAACATTACCATGCCGGTGATCGTTCGTCTGGCGGGCACCAACGTCGCCGAAGGCGTCAAGATCATCAACGAGAGTGGTCTTGCCGTCATCAGCGCCGACAGCTTGGGTGACGCCGCCCAAAAGGCCGTCGCTGCCGCCAAAAAAGCCGCGTGAAGGAGAGAAAAACCAATGGCTATTCTAATTGACGAAAACACGCCGGTTCTCATCCAGGGCTTCACCGGCCGTATCGGCACCTTCCACGCCCAGGAAATGATCGACTACGGAACCAACGTGGTCGGCGGCGTGACGCCCGGCAAAGGCGGCTCGACCCATCTGGGACGCCCGGTGTTCAACACAATGAAGGGCGCCGTCCAGGAAACTGGCGCGACCGCTTCCATCGTGTTCGTGCCGCCCCCGTTTGCCGCCGACGCCATCATGGAAGCCGCTGACGCCGGCATCCGGTACTGCACCTGCATTACCGATGGCATTCCCACCCAGGACATGATCCGCGTGAAGCGCTACATGCGCCGCTACAGGGCGGATCACCGTATGATCCTCACCGGGCCGAACTGCGCTGGTACGATCTCGCCAGGCCGTGCCATGTTGGGCATCATGCCGGGCAACATCTACTCTCGCGGACGCGTCGGCATCGTCGGCCGCTCAGGCACGCTGGGTTATGAAGCAGCCGCACAGCTCAAAGCGCTGGGCCTTGGCATCTCGACCTCGGTCGGCATCGGCGGCGACCCGATCAACGGCTCCTCGTTCAAGGACATCCTGGTTCACTTTGAGGCCGACCCCGACACCGACGCCATCCTCATGATCGGCGAAATCGGCGGCCCGCAGGAAGCCGAAGCTGGCCTCTATGCCCGCGACCACATGAAGAAGCCGCTCGCCGCCTACATCGCTGGTTTGTCGGCTCCCAAGGGCCGCAAGATGGGCCACGCAGGTGCCATCGTTTCAGCCTTTGGCGAATCTGCTGCTGAAAAGGTCGACATCCTCAAAGGCTGCGGCGTCAACATCGTGCCGACACCCGCCGACATGGGCAGCACGCTGGCCAAGCTCGTCGGCGGCAAGAAAGCTGCCTGACGCGTTTAGTGCATACAACTCACGGGTCATGCGCAGACGCGCGTGACCCGGTTCACGAGATCAGCAGGGCAAGGGTGACCGACAAATGAACGAGCAGCCGAAATCCAACGCGGCCCATTCCACCGGCAAGCTTGACGAAACCGTCTTGCGCGAACAGCTGCGGCAGCTGCGCACCCAAATCCCCGACCAGCCGAACCTTAATCCGATCATCAACGTAGCGTTCGACATCTCGCGCCGCCTTGAAGCTGGCGAAACCAGCATGATCGATCTGCGGGCGCTGGCCAGCCGTCTGATGGACCGCGCCTGCACCCAACGCGCCCGCCGCCTGCGCGCGCGCATCGGCTACGTCGATCAGGCCACGAGCCTCAAAGACTTCATGACCGGCGTCGACGCGACCGTCGTCACCACGCTCGACCCGAAAGACCAATTCAACGCCTTTAAGTCCCGTTGGGAGCGCCCCCGCTCCGGCATCGTGCTGACCGCGCACCCGACCTTCGGCGTTTCCGAAGCCCTCTCGCGCCACATGGTCCAGATCGCAACCGGCGACCACGATCACCCCGAAACCTCCGGCATCGGCCATGCCCACCGCCCCGACGACGGCATTGACCTGACGTACGAACACGCCCGTGCCCAGGAAACGGTCGTCAATCTCCGCAACGGCTATTCCGACCTTCTCAACGCGTTCTACTCCGCCGCCGTCAACCGCTTTGGCGACGAGGCCTATACGTTGAAGCCCAAGTTGACCTCGATTGCCTCCTGGGTCGGCTATGACCTCGATGGCCGCACCGATATTCCCTGGCACCGCTCGTACCTGATCCGCATCCAGGAAAAGCGAGCCTCCCTCACGGACGTGCGCGAGCGCTTCCTGACGCTCAAGCACCGCTTGGGCGACGAGCCTGAAACCAACCGCTTGTCCCGTCAGATCACCGGCAAGCTGGACCTCGCCATTGCAGCCGTTGATGAGCAGGTTCGCGCGCTCGCCAACATGAGCCCCGATGCAGCCTCCCTGCCACGCGTTTCAAACGTCCTGTCACGCACCGACAGCTACAACCTTGCCACCACCGAGCCGCTGACGACCCTCTTCGCCGAACTCGGTGCGACCATCGAAAGCCCCCAGCTCAGGCGCGCGATGGCGAGCTTTGCCGGCCTCGTCGAAGCAACCGGCCTCGGCACCGCCCACATTCACCTGCGCATCAACGCCCAGCAGTTGAACAACGCCTTCCGCGCTTACGTGCACGAGCCCTGGGCCCGCGACCTGTCAGAGCGCCAGGCGCTCGCCCGCATCGTCGAGATGATCGAGAAGGTACCCCACGAGAGCGTCAACTTCGGCACGCTCGAACTCGAAACCGCAACCGCTATCCGCCAGTTTGCGCTGTGCGCTCAGATCCAGAAGCACGTCGATAGCCGGACCCCCATCCGCTTCCTGATTGCCGAATGCGAAAGTGCCGCCACAGTGTTGATCGCGATCTTCTTCGCCAAGCTGTTCGGCGTCGAAAAGATCGTCGATATCTCGCCGCTGTTTGAAACCCCCGCCGGCCTCGAAGGCGGTGCGCGGCTCATGGAGCGCTTGCTCGAACAGGAAGCCTACCGCGATTACGTCAAAGGCCGCGGCCGCCTGTCGATGCAAACCGGATTCTCCGACGCCGGCCGC
>JANLYB010000036.1:0-19584 GCA_031365425.1 Hyphomicrobiaceae bacterium | reverse complement strand
CGAAGTTCGACGTCATCACCGCGACCGTTTCTGCGGCCTGCCGGTCGTCCCGCCCGCCGAGCCGGAATATCGTCGTTCCTGCACGCTTGGTCGTCAGGTCCGGGTGCCCCGCCCCAATCGCTACGAACCAGACCCCGGCGGCAGCGTACATCTTTGCAGCTGCAATCGCCACATTCGAGCAAGGATGACCCAAGACCAGTGCGGCGTGTTGCTCGACGAAAGACGCTGCCACGCGCGTCCCGCCCTCAACCGTGCAATCATCGTCCTCGACGGCAAGCCGGATCTTTTCTCCATCGATGCCGCCAGCCGCATTGATCCGCGCGACTTCGTGCTCAGCCGCTGACGCGATGTCCCGCCCTTCATGAGCCTTCAGCCCAGCCGTCGGAATACCCGCCCCGACGACGATCTCAGCCCGCGCGCTCCCGGCCCCGGCACTCGCGATGATGATCGTCGCACAACAAAAAGCCACGGCAGCAACCGCCGCCATGGCTCCAATGTGCGTGGAATGCCTCAAGTCAAGTCTCACTGCTCAACGTAGGTGATCTTGCCGTCCTTGCCCTTGACCCAGGTGTACATGACGTAGTCCGGACGCGTGATATCGCCCTTCGCGTCGTAGGCAATGTCGCCGATCACGGTCTTGTAAGCGGCACCCTTCTTCATCTCAGCCGAGACAGCCTTGGGATCGAGTGACTTAGCAGCCGTTGCCGCCTGCGCCATGATCTCGAGCGCGGCATAGCTGTAGAGTGTGTAGCTTTCCGGCTTGAATTTGCGCGCTTCGAACTTGCCGAGCACTGCCTTCGCCTCGGGCCGTTTCTGCGGATCGGGCGCAAACGTCATCAGCGTACCTTCAGCACCCGGACCTGCTACCTGACCGTACTCGTCGGCCGCAATCCCGTCGCCGCCCATGAGAACCGTTGCAAGCCCCTGGTCCTTCATCTGGCGCACGATCAGTCCGCCTTCGGTGAACAGCCCGCCCCAGTAAAGGATCTCAGCACCCGATGCTTTGATCTTGGAGACGAGCGCGGAGAAGTCCTTCTCGCCCGTGTTGACACCTTCATAAATGACCTCGGTCACGCCGGCCGCGTTCATCGCCTTCTTGGTCTCATCCGCAAGGCCCTTGCCGTACGTTGTCTTGTCGTGGACGATGGCGACCTTCTTGCCCTTGAGCTTTTCGACGATGTACTTGGCGGCAACCCCGCCCTGCTGATCGTCGCGACCGCAGGTGCGGAAGATATTCCACAGCTTGCGCTCGGTGATCGTCGGGTTGGTCGAGCCTGGGGTAATCTGCAGGATGCCGTTTTCGGCAAACACTTCCGATGACGGCATCGTCACCGCCGAGTTGAACGCGCCGACGACAAACTTCACGCCCTCGCCCACGAACTGGTTGGCCACCGAAACGCCCTGCGCGGGCTGCGAAGCATCGTCTCCGAACACGAGCACGATCTTCTGCCCGTTCAAGCCGCCCTTGGCATTGAGATCTTCAGCGGCCTGTTCAGCGCCATTCTTTAACTGCGCCCCGAAGGCGGCGTTGGGCCCGGTCAGCGGCGCGAGCACGCCCACTTTGATGTCGGCCTGCGCAGCGGTCGCAGCGCTCAGCGCAACCGAAAGAAGGAGGCCCGAAAGCCAGCGTTTTGTCATCGCAAAAACCCCACGATATGATCCATCAGCTTGGCCGCGCTACCGCGCCCAGCCGCCGCAGTCTCATCCAAAACCACCCCAAAGTCACCCCAAGAAAAGCACCCTACCCGCCCGAACTTTAGGCAAAACTTAAGCTCGATCCCCGCTTTTTACCTTAGCAAAAAAACTACCATAAATGCTCGTTAATTCTTTTTTTGTACGATTAATGTTTTTATGTGTCGAGTCCTATTTTGCGCATGTCGCAAAAGACTGGAGGCTGAGCCCTAGCGGCCCCCCGCGCGGGTTTGGTGGGATGACCGCGAAAGCGAAGAGGGCGCCGGCCCCTTCGATCGCGCAGCGGTCAAGTTAGTGCCGTCCCCCCTCCAGATACGCCGCCCTTACCTGCGGGTTCGCCAGCAGCTCGCGCCCCGGACCTGTCAGCGTGATCTGACCGTTGACCATTACGTACCCGCGATGCGCAAGCGACAGAGCGTGATAAGCATTCTGCTCCACCAAAAACACCGTCAGCTTATCGCGCACGTTGATCTCGCGGATGACTTCAAAGATTTGCTTCACGATCAACGGCGCAAGCCCCAGCGACGGCTCATCCAGCAGCAACAACTTCGGCCGGCTCATCAACGCCCGCGCTATAGCCAGCATTTGCTGCTCGCCGCCCGACAGCGTCCCGGCGCGCTGCAGCAGGCGCTCCTTCAACCGCGGAAACTGGCCCGTCATTGTCGCCAGATCTTCGTCGAAATGGGCGTACTCGTCGATGGCCGCGCCCATCTGCAAATTCTCAAACACCGTCATGCGCGGAAAAATCCGCCGTCCCTCGGGCGATTGAGCAATCCGCATCCGCGCAATGTCGTGCGTCGCCGCTTGCGTGATGTCGGTACCCTCGAACAGGATCTGCCCCCGGCGCGCACGCGGGCTGCCAAAAATCGTCATCATAAGCGTGGACTTGCCCGCGCCATTGGCCCCGATCAGCGTGACGATCTCGCCAGCATGGACAACAAGATCGACGCCTTTCAGCGCAATGATGTTGCCATACCAGGTCTCGACACCCCGGATCGACAGCAACGGCGTATGCTCGGGGGCCGCAGGCGGCTGGCTCACGACGCGCCTCCGCCGTTGATCGCCACATCGTCCTCGACGCCGAGATACGCCCGGATCACATTGGGATCGTTGCGTACATGTGCCGGCGTGCCATCCGATATCAGCCGCCCGTACTCGAGAACCACGACATGGTCGGAAATCTCCATCACGACTGACATATCGTGCTCGATCAATAAGATCGCGGTTCCCTGTGTATCGCGGATTTCGCGTAGCAAAGCATTGAGCGCCGCGCTCTCCTTAGGGTTCAACCCTGCCGCAGGCTCATCCAGACATAGCAGCACGGGATCGGTGCACATGGCACGTGCAATCTCAAGCCGCCGCTGGTCGCCATAGGGCAGATCGCCCGCCGGATCGTCCGCGCGCCCCGTCAAGCCGATCCGGTCGAGCCACGTCACCGCCTTATCAACCGCCGCCCGTTCGGCAGCCTTGTAACTCGGCGCGCCGATCAGCCCGAGCACACTATAGGCAGACGCCGCCATCAGCCGCGTGTGCTGCGCCACCATGAGGTTTTCCAGCACGGTCATGCCCGAAAACAGCCGGATGTTCTGGAACGTCCGCGCCACCCGCGCCTTGCTGGTGATCTCGTAATCGGCCAACCGTTCAAGATCGATGGCCTTCGACCCGCCAGCCGCATTGAGCCGGATTTGCCCAGCACTCGGGCGGTAAAACCCGGTAATGCAGTTGAACACGGTCGTCTTGCCAGCCCCATTCGGCCCGATCAGCGCCGTGATATCGCCCCGCCCCGCGGCAAAAGACAAATTATCGACCGCAGTCAGCCCGCC
This sequence comes from Hyphomicrobiaceae bacterium, assembly GCA_031365425.1. GTDB lineage: Bacteria > Pseudomonadota > Alphaproteobacteria > Rhizobiales > Hyphomicrobiaceae > JANXVY01. The sequence continues at coordinate 16,069 of JANLYB010000036.1, read as the reverse complement.
AAACCGCATGGCGAGATTGGAAACCTCCAAGAGGGGATCGGACAACCAGCGCCCCATCAGCCGTGCCCCTCTTTGACAAGGGAACTGGATACGGCCTTGCGCACCTTGAGGAAGATCGATGGATCACGTGTCGCCACCAGCCCGCGCGGACGCCAGATCATCAGCGCGACCATGGCGAGCCCAAACAGCAGCATCCGGTATTGGGTTGGATCGAACTGAGGCCCGAATATCGATTTCAGCCACGACAATTCGCGCAGCAATTCCGTTCCGCCGATCATCACGACGGCGGCAACGGCCACCCCCGTCAGCGACCCCATCCCGCCGAGCACGACAATGGCGAGCACCGTCGCGCTTTCCATGAACTCGAACGATTTTGGATTGAGGAACCCCTGTCGTGCAGCAAAGAACGCCCCGGCCATCCCGCCGAACGCCGCCCCGATGGCGAACGCAGACAGCTTGGTCGTCACCGTATTGAGCCCGAGCGCGCGGCACGCAATCTCGTCCTCGCGCAACGCTTCCCAGGCCCGCCCGATCGGCAATTGCCGCAACCGGTTCGACACCCACGCCGTTAGCAACGCGAGACCAAGGATCACATAATACAAAAAGATCGCCCTGTAGATCGTCGGGCTCTGCGACAGCCCAAACGTTTCAGCAAACGTCGCCTCGCTCCCCGATGTTGTGAACGGAACGCCAAAAAACGTGATGCGCGGTGCTTTTAGCCCCGCGTACCCGTTGGTCAGATCAGACCAATTCACCAGCACCAGCCGGATCATTTCCCCGAACGCCAGCGTCACGATGGCGAGATAATCGCCCCGCAGCCGCAGCACGGGAAACCCAAGGATGATCCCCCAGAACGCCGCCAGCAGCGCCGAAATCGGCAGGCAGACCCAGAAAGCATATGGTACCAGCCCCGGTGCCAGCGCAGGCAGTACGTGCATCGCGATCAGCGTATATGCGTAAGCCCCGACGGCCGCGAACGCGATGAACCCCAGATCGAGCAATCCTGCCAAGCCGACCACGATGCTCAAGCCCCAGCCGAGCATCACGTAGATCAAAATCTGAACACCGAAGTTATCGACCCATTTGATCGCGCCCGGCCATCCGGCCAACCCGACGACGAACGCCGGATACAGCAACAGCGCCGCCAAACCGCCTTTGGGCACATACTTCGCAATCGATGCGAGTGCGCTGTCGCGTTCCGCACGCGCATCCCCTGCCGCCTTCGTCCGGCTCAGCCAACCTGCACCAGCGACCAGCAAAGTTAGCGCAAACACCGCCAGCGCCAATTGCGCAACCAGCGTCCACCGCGACTGTAAGGCAAGGTCGCCGCTAGCTCCCGGCAGGGCGAGATACGCCACCACCGGAAAGCACAGCGCGGCCACGACGCCCGCAGCCACCAGCGCTGAACTGAGCGCCTTGGGAACCCGCGGTGCCGTTGGCGCTTGGCCTTCGCTCATGTGTCAGACCTTCTCGACGTCGGGTCGGCCAAGCAGGCCGGAAGGCATCACGACAAGGGTGAGTGCAAGCACCGCAAACGCAACCACGTCCTTGTAATCCGACGACACATATGCCGCCCACAGTGTCTCGACCAATCCGATAATCAGCCCGCCCAGAACCGCGCCTGGCAGCGACCCGATCCCGCCCAGCACGGCCGCCGCGAACGCCTTGATTCCCGGCACGAACCCATCGTTGTAATTCACGACGCCGTACAAGATCATGTAAAGACAACCGGCGACCGCTGCCAGCGCCGCCCCGATCGCAAACGTCGCCGAAATGGTTTTGTCGACATCCACGCCAAGCAGCGCCGCCATTTTCCGATCCTGCTCGCAAGCCCGCTGCGCCCGGCCGAGCGGCGTCTTGGCCACCAGATACCAGAACGCCGCCAGCAACGCCGCAGTGGTGACCATGACCAGGATCTGCTTGTTGGAAATCGCAACCGCGTTCTGCGCATCCCCCGCCAGCACGATTACGCTATTCAGCATCGGCGGCAGCGACTTGTTGTTGGGGCCCTGCACGACCTGTACGAAATTCGACAGAAAGATCGACATGCCGATCGCCGAGATCAGCGGCGCAAGCCGGAACGATCCGCGCAACGGTCGATAGGCCACCCGTTCGATCACGATATTCCAGAACGCCGTCAGCGCCATAGCGCCAAATAAAACGACCACGAGTGTCAGTGCAATGGACGCGACGCCGAGGATCTGCGTCATGATCAGGTACAGAATGAGCGCGATGAACGTCGACAGCATGAACACGTCGCCGTGGGCGAAGTTCACCATCCCGATGATGCCGAACACCATCGTGTAGCCGATGGCGATCAGCCCATAGATGGAGCCGAGCGTTACCCCGTTGATGAGCTGTTGAGCGAGATAACTCGACGACATGGACGCCTCGCGGTTAGAGACAGCCCGTCAAAGGACGTTATGAGAGCCGTCGCAGAACGGTGCATCGTCGGTCGTCTTGCATCCGCATAGGTTGAAGGTACCCGAGCGTTCGGCGACGAACCGGACCGGTTCTAGGCCCGTGCCCTTGTGCGTGCCATCGCAGAACGGCTGCTTTTGTGAACGCCCGCACGCGCAATAAAAATAGGCCTTCCCCTCGACGAGGTCGACCTGATAAGGGCCTTTTTGCGCAACAATCGGTTCTTCGGCCATGTGGGTTTCCGTCTCCGCGAGCGTGTGAAATCAGCCCACCACCGGTAACGGTTTCGTGACGCCGAAACAAGCCCCTCCCCTGGCCTCGCTTGTCATCCCGTGCGCACTGCAGCGCTCGTCACGGTACCCCAATCGCCTGCGATCCGTCGGCGAGCTTGTCGCCAAAGGCTCCTTTGATCTAACCGACGACATTCAACGCAATCGTTTCGCTCAATCGCTTGCCGTCATCATCGACCCACGTAAATTCAAATGTGCCCGGCCCAGGCACCCGCATGGAAAACAGAATGAACGGGTTGGCGGAAATCCCCGGCCCAAACTCGGCGCGGAACACGTCTTTCCCCTCAAACGTCGCAACAAAGCTGTTGACGATCTTGCGCGGGATCGGCTGCCCGTTAGCGTCCTTGCGGTTTCCTGTTTCCATCGCGTCCGTGACGACAGCCCTGACGTCGATGATGTCGCCGGTCTTGGCCGTTTCCGGTAATTTGATCCGTGGTTTTTCCATGCCGTCCCTAACCTGCCCTTAAGCTACCCGGCCCCGCAGCCACCGATGGTCACCTTGACGTTGCCGCGGCCGGAGACCAGCGCCCCCGATTTCATCTCGGCAATCACAACGAGGTCTTGCGTCCGTGCGAGCCGCAACCGCCCGCTCACCAGCGCCCGGCCCGACGCCGGCGAAAAATGAAACGTACCGATCACCGGTTGTGGATTACCGGTTGAAAAAATCGTGACGGTCTTGACGTGATCGTCGTCAGTCATCGGGCTTTCGACGTACACCGAAAACGGCACCATATTCCCGTTCTCGGCAATTTCGGGAAGCGTCAGCTTAACCCCGTCTTCCGGCGCTTTGCGGTCGCCCAACAGCGTGGCATAGGCCGCCTTGAACTTTGCCGTGACGTCTTCCTCGCCCAAGGCAGTGCCGGGCCGAACCGCAAGGCATGCACCAGCGCCTGCCAGTCCAGCCAGCACCTCACGCCGTGACGGCTCAATCCACAAAAATCGTCGATGCCGTGTCATTCGCGCTACCCCGCTTGGGAAATTGGTTCGAACAGGAACTTAATATACAAGCTTATAGCGCTGGGCGTCACCGCGCGGTATCAGCTTTCCGCTACCGATCTATCGAAGCAACAAAAGGCCGCCCGATTGATGCTAAGCGCAAACAACCTTTCGCGAGCCATCCTCGCCCGCCGCACGTTTTTGACCGGATTGGCAGCGGTGGCGGCCGTTCCTTGCGAAGCAGCCGGCAGCGGTGGCCTGGGATTGATCATGGTCGACGAGCCCGGCTGCGTTTATTGCCGCAAGTGGGAGGCCGAGATCGGAGGCGGCTATGCGCGGTCGGCAGAGGGCCGTTTCGCCCCGCTGGTCAAAGTGCGCCGCAAGAGCCGTGAGCTGTCGGGCTTCAATCCCGTCGTCTACACGCCAACCTTCATCCTGGTCCGCCGCAGCGAAGAGCTGGGCCGCATCACCGGCTATCCCGGCCGCGAATATTTCTACTCCGAACTCGATACCTTGCTGGCGTCCGCTGGTTTCGCGCCCGGGCTATCGCCTGCAGCGTCCGGCACGCGAACCTGAGCCGTCCACCATTTCGTCCGTTCTTCCATCGGACCCATTTCCACTGGGACTACCACTCATGACGCAAATCACCCGTCGCACCTTCGGCAAACTAGCCGTCGCCGCAGGCATGTCCGGTGCCGGTACTGTGTCGATGCCTTCGATTGCATCTGCCGAACCGGGTGCCCGCATTGTCATCGTCGGCGGCGGCCCCGGCGGCGCAACCGTCGCCGTACAACTCAAACAGGCAGCCCCCGATCTCCAGATCACTCTGATCGACCAGCGGCCGGTTCACACGACCTGCTTTTACTCAAACCTCTACCTCGGCGGCTTTCGCACCTTCCCCTCCCTGGTCCACGGTTTCGACGGTTTAAAGGCGCTCGGTATCCGCGTCCTCACCGAAACCGTTACCGAGATCGACACCGCCAAAAAGGAGGTCAAGTTTGCCCGAGGTCGCGCCCAACCTTATGACCGCTTGGTTCTCTCCCCTGGCATTGCGCTAAAATACGACGCCATTGAAGGCTATTCGAAAGACGCCGCCGAAATCATGCCGCACGCTTGGCTTGCAGGCCCCCAGACCCAGCTCTTAAAGCGTCAGCTCGCGGCCATGAACAACGGCGGCACAGTCGTTATCGCAGCCCCGGCGCTGCCCTATCGCTGCCCGCCGGCTCCCTACGAGCGCGCCTGCATGATCGCGCATTACCTGAAAACCCATAAGCCCAAATCGAAGATCATCCTGCTCGACGCCAAGCGCAGCTTCACCAAGCAGGCCATTTTCGAAGAAGCTTTTGCGACGCTCTATAAAGGCCAGATCGAACTCGTGCTGACCGACGAGATCGACGACAATGCCGTTGTCCTCGTCGATACCGATACCCGTAACGTCGTCACCAAATCGGGCCGCAGGATCAAAGCCGATGTCGCCAACATTATCCCGCCGCAGCGGGCTGGCGATATCGCAGCCGCGGCAGGCTGCGCCGACGGCGATTGGTGCCCGGTCAAGCTCGACAGCTTCAAGTCAGCCAAGGTCGAAGACGTCTACGTCCTCGGCGATGCCGCCATCGCCAACGACATGCCCAAGTCGGCCTTCTCCGCCAACAGTCAGGGCCTCGTCGTCGCCGCCGATATCCTCGCCGATGTCGCCGGAAAACCGCGAGTGCCGCCAAGCTACTACAATACCTGCTGGTCCATGGTCGGCCCCGACAACTCCGCCAAGATTGGCGCGACCTACGCCCCTGGCACCAAAGACGGCAAATCCGGCTTGATCGCTAGCGAGCCATTCGTTTCCAAGACCAGCGAATCCGCAGCACTGCGCCGCCAGAACTATCAGGAGAGCGCGGCGTGGTATGATAGCTTGACCAAGCAGATCTACCCCCGCCCAGCCCAGACTGTGGACGAGCCAGAACCAGCCCAAGATCGTCCGCGCAAACGCCGCCGCCGCTAAAAACACGTCCGCAACAACAGAGACGAACGACACATGACCAAGGCTGACCGGCAAATCGAGGCCGCCAAACAAATCATCGGCGAAGCGGCCCGCATGTTCGATCTGAATGCGTCCGTGAAGCTCTGGGACGGCACGTCCGTTCCCCTCGGCACACACGTGACCGGCCCCTTTGAGATCCACATCTCCAATCCCGGCGTGATCGGCGCGATCCTGCGCTGGCCCACGCTCGACAATATGATCCGTCATTACGTCGACAAGGACATCGACTTCACCGGCGGCACCCTGATCGACTTTGGCGAACAGCTCAATCGTGGTGGCCGCTCCATACGCGCTAAAGACCTCAACCGATTGCAATTGGTCCGGCAGCTGAGTCCGTTCCTGTTTGCCACCGCAGGTCACAGCTCCGGCGGCCACGGCTTTGCCGGCGACATCCTCGGCCGCAAGAAATCCACGCGCAACAACGAAGCCTACATCCGCTTCCACTACGACCTGTCGAACGAGTTCTACGCCCTCTTCCTCGACCCCGAGATGGTCTACTCGTGCGCCTATTTCACAGACTGGGAAAACGGCATCGCCGCCGCCCAACGCGACAAGCTCGACATGATCTGCCGCAAGTTGCGCTTAAGGCCCGGCGATCGCCTGCTCGACATCGGGAGCGGCTGGGGTGGCCTCGTCTGCCACGCCGCCCGCAAGTACGGCGTCACCGCCGTCGGCATCACCCTCTCCGAAGAGCAACTCGATTTCGCCCGCGACAAGGTCAAGCGTCTCGGCCTCGCCGACAAAGTATCATTCCAGTTCACCGACTATTCCAAGGTCGAAGGTCATTTCGACAAGATCTCCTCCATCGGCATGTACGAACACATCGGCCTGAAAAATATCCCGGCCTACATGCAAAAGGTCCGCAGCCTCCTGAACGAAGACGGCGTTTTCCTCAACCACGCCATTTCCCGCCGTGCCCCCAAGCCGTCGATGCTCGGTCGCAGTCTGCGCCCCGAACAGAAAGCCATCGCCAAGTACATCTTCCCCGGCGGCGAACTGGACGACATTGGCCACTCCATCACAGCGATGGAGCGCGCAGGCTTTGAAGTCCACGACGTGGAGGCCTGGCGCGAACACTATGCCCAGACCTGCCGCCTCTGGTGCGAACGCCTGACCGCCGAAAAAGAAAAAGCGATTGCCCTCGTCGGCGAAGAAAAATACCGCATCTGGGTCGCCTATCTCGCCGGCGTATCGCTGGCCTTCTCGCGCGGCACGCTCCGCATCTTCCAGACCGTCGCCACCAAAACCGCCAAACGCAAATCCCCCCTCCCCCAAACCCGCGCCGACCTCTACCGGCAGTAGCTCGGACTTTCCTCTCCCCTTGCAAAGGCAAGATTCCCCTCCCCCTTGCGGGGAGGGGTTAGGGGTGGGGGTATGTTGAGGGCACAAGCCCGATTGCGCCATCACGCTCGCCTGACCGCCTCCGCCTCCCGCAACCGCGTCTTGCAGATCAGCCCAAACGCAGTCCGTGGCAGCGCAGTACAGAAATCGATATCGGCGGGCATTTCGATTTTGGAGATCCGGCTGGAGAGAAACATCCGCAGATCGCGCTCGGTCATCGCAACCCCGCGCTTGACGATGATAAACGCTTTTGGCGCATTGCCCCGTTTGCCGTCGCCAACCCCGATCACGGCCGCATCGAGCACGTCTGGATGTTCGAGCAGCGCTGCCTCGATCCGCCGCGGATAGATCAGGTACCCTGCCGCCACGATAAGATCCTCAACCCGATCGACGATGAATAGCCGCCCCTCCGCATCGATCAATCCCAGATCGCCCGTGCGCAAGTCCGTCCCGATGTAGGCGCCGTCGTTTGGTGTGACTTGATGGGGTGCCGCGACCTGAGGTCCAGATACACACAGTTCGCCCCGCTCCGCGCGCGGAACCTCTCGCGACAGGTCGGCGAAATCACGGACCACAATGCGTGTGCCGCTCAACGCGCGCGTATGAACTCCAAGTCCGGCATCATCGGTATGCGTGATCCCGATGACCGCAGGTGCCATCGACAACCCATACGTGTCGAGCAACGGCGCGGGCGTGAGAGCCGCCATCCCCTTTTGCAACGCTGCCGAAACGCTCCCGCCCACCACGAGGCCAAACCGCAACGAAGCAAGGTGGGGCGCGCCGATCTGCGGATCGGCAAACATTTCGCCAAGTAGCGGCGCGGACGCCATCAACACAGTCGGCGGTGCCCGCCCGATAGCCTCGGCTAGCGCCTTGCCCGTAATCTCCTGCACGATCGTCAGCTCCGCGCCTGCAGCCACCGCGACATTGACCGCCAGAGCAAAAGCCAGCGGATGCCACAGCGGCAGCGCTGCAACGATCCGCTCCTGCCCCGGCTTGAGGGCAGGCATGGCGTCGCAGATCTGCACGAGGTTGTTGGCAAGATGCGCCTGCGTCAGCAGTGCCGTGCGGTTAACCCCACCCGTGACGCGGGAACAAACGATTGCAGGATCGTCCAGCATGGCTTGCCGTGGCGTTGCCCCTGTTCCAGGCGCCACAACAGTCTCAGCCGTCTTCTCTCGCAACAGGTCTCGCTCAAGGTAGATTGGACAGTGAAATTCGACCGGCGGACGCGCGAACATGTGCGGCGAAAAAAGCCTCATCCGGGCCGCCGAAGTCATAGGCAGTAGCGACGCAAATGACACCACCACGACGCACGTCATCCCGCTTGACCGGGCGAGCGCCAGTGCCTTGGCCAGCACGCCCGCAAGATCACATGTCACCAGCACGCTGACGCGGCCAGCAGTCGTGACGTCGGAAAGTTCCTTGTCCGTTGCGTCTGGGTCGAGCGGGACCACAGTCGCGCCTGTAGCAAAGGCTGCATACGTATAGACCGCCACGGCGGGGCTGCTCGGCAGCATGAGCCCGATGCGCACCCCGGGCCCCGCTCCAAGCCGGCGCAACACCCCGCTAGCCTCTTCAATGCGCGCATTGAATTCCGCGTAGCTTGTCACCCGCCCCATGAACCGCAATGCCGGCCGCTCCCCGAACGCGCTTACGGCCCGATCAAGAAACACCCGCATAGGCTGTACTGTACTGGGTAGTGCACTTTCGGCCATTCCCCGTCCGGTTTCACCCTCAACTGTCGCGCTACTACTCATCGCTTGAACCTGCCGTCACCCATTTTGCATTATAGTCGCACATTTTATCCGGGGTTGCGGCGTTTGGCTCGATTGCACGCCGGGCTAGTTAGGCCTCATCGTTTGAAAACAGCCTAGGAATGCCGAAAACGTCGCTGACTAACCTTGGCGACGCGTCAATTCTGGACTTATCCGCTGTTAACGGTTATGTGACGCCAAAGCTTGTATGCCGTTAGGCTGTGGACTAATTAGAGTTCAATTACAATTCACTCGACTGCAACAGTAGTCGAGCCCGGAGAGCGATATGGATGACGTTTCTACGAAGATTGTCGAGATCCTGAAAAAGCACATGAAGGAGCCGCGGGACGACATCCAGGCTTCGACGGCGCTGACAGACCTCAAGATCGAATCTCTTGACCTCGCCATGATCGTTTTTGACATCGAGGACACGTTCGGCATCGAAATTCCCTACAATGCCAACGAAGACGTCGAAGATTTCAAGACCGTTGGTTCGGTCGTGGATCGCGTCAAAGCACTGATGGCAAGCGGCGCAGCGGCGAAAGCCTAACGTCCAGCCAATGCCCGCAAGAAGTTACGCCACGCGCGGTCTAAAGTGAGGACCGGGCCTCCACGTGTGGTGGGGGGTGGTGCCCGGACCTTATCTGACAGGACAAGAGTAGCATGGTTGATCGCAGTGGTGCACGGCGCGTCGTCGTCACCGGTCTCGGCGCAGTAACGCCGATAGGCCTTACGGTGAATGAGTTCTGGGGCAACGTCCGCGAAGGCAAGAGCGGCGTCTCTCAGTTAGGTGCGTTGCCGCAGGATGATCTCGACGAGCTTAAGATCAAGATCGCAGCCCAGATCAAGGACTTCGATCCTAAAGCGCGTCTTAAGAACTACAAGCGCGACAAGATCATTACCCATGCTGACCGCTACTCCTGGTTTGCTGCCGCTGCGGCCGAAGAAGCCGTCGTCCAGTCGGGCCTGAAATTCCCGTTCGAAAACGGCAGCCGCACCGCGTGCATCATCGGCTCGGGTGCCGGTGGTCTCAATACTCTGGAAAGCGCTTACCGCGATCTCTTCATTCTGAAGAAGAAGGCGACCAACCCGTTGACGCTTCTGCGCATCATCGGTTCGTCGGCCGCCGCCCACGTCGGCATCGAATATGGCGTTAAAGGCCCGACCTTTGCCACGTGCTCGGCCTGCTCGACCGCCGCTCACGCCATCGGCTTGGCTCGCGATTACATCCGGGCCGGCCTCGTTGACGTGGCCATCTGCGGTGCCTCCGAAAGCGTCATCAACTTCGGCACGATGAAAGCCTGGCAAGCCCTCCACGTCCTCTCGCCCGAAGGATGTTTCCCCTTCTCCAAGAAGCGAAACGGCACCGTCCTCGCCGAAGGCGCTGGCATCCTCGTTCTGGAAAGCTACGCCCACGCCAAAGCCCGCGGTGCCACGATGCTGGCTGAAATCGTTGGCTTCGGCATGAGTTCGGACGCCAAGGACATGGTCAACCCCGACATCGACGGCCCCCGCGACGCCATGCGTCTGGCGCTCGAAGACGCCAAGATCGCCCCGTCCAACATCGATTATCTGAACGCGCACGGCACAGCGACGGTCATCAACGACCGCAATGAAACCAACGCGATCAAAGACCTGTTCGGCAAACACGCCTACAAGATGCCGGTCTCGTCGACCAAATCCATGCACGGCCACCCGCTAGGCGCCGGCGGTGGCATCGAAGCCGTCGCCTGCATCAAGGCGATGGAAGACAACTGGATGCCGCCCACCATCGGTCTCGACGAAGCCGACCCCGATTGCGATCTCGACTACGTGCCCAACGTCGGTCGCGAAAAGAAGCTAAACTTCACGATGTCGAACTCGTTTGCATTCGGCGGCCTTAACGCTGTTCTCGTGTTCGGTCGCGCCCCCGTCTGACAGCCGGTCTCATTTAACGCCAAACCACCCGGACTTGCCGTGGGTGGTTTGGAATGCGATGTTCGCATTACCGAAAATAAACCGGGAACAGGCTACACCAGTTCAAGTGTGAATCGGTACCCAGTTCACGCTGAGATACTTTCCGGGCAACGTTGTTCGCAGGCCAGCTGATATGCGTGAGATCGTCATCAGGTCCGGCGGCGTGGCGATCCGGGCGCGGCTGCTGGACACGCCAACGGCGGAGCGGATCTGGCAAGCCCTCCCCATCTATGCCGATGCGCGCACGTGGGGTCAGGAAATCTACTTCGCCGTCTCCCTCGCAAGCCCCGTCGAGCCTTGCGCCCGCGATGTTGTTCGCCGCGGTGAAATCGCGTTCTGGCCTGAAGGCGCCGCCATTGCCATCGGCTTTGGTCCCACGCCGGTCTCCCAAAAGGGCGAGATTCGCCTGGCGAGCCCCAGCAACATCTGGGCAATCGCCCTAGATGATGTCGCGCAGCTCAAAACCATTTACGCTGGCGACCGCATCGCTGTCCTGCAAGCCGACAGCTGATCACGCAAACAACTGCGGCAACCGCGCCGCCAGCAATCCTGCCAGATCGTCCAACGGGTTTGCCACCAGCGGCCTGACTGCCGCGCACCGCGCATCCAGCCTCCCCAGGCTCGCCTGCACCAGCGGCAGGTCCGCGATCCAGCCCTTCCCGGCGAGATAATCGCGATACCCCTGCTCCAACGGCGGCAGCGAGGCTTCGCGCGGCACTAGCGCTACGACGGGCTTGCGCGCCCAGATAGCCTCCGAAACCATAGAGCTGGAATCGACCGTGACGGCGATCCGGTCGCTTGCCCCGAACAATGACGCCAGCGTTCCTGCCCCGTCCCGCCGTACATCGATGAATTGGATAAGCCCGCCGGACTCAGCCGCCAGCCGCGAAATCGCATCGCTGACGTCGTCCGGAGACCGCCGCGAATTCGAGACGATCCAGCGCGAATGCACAGCTACGGCGCCCTTCAAAAGCCCAAGCAACCCGTCCCAGTCCTCGCGCGCATAACGTACCGTTCCGCTGTCCCCGCCGACCAGTAGACCCGTCATAGGCTGCTCGCCAGCCCCTGACGTACGAACCGGCATCGTGTCGGGATCGAACGCGCTGGGCTTCAGCGTCATCGCATGCCGCGACCGCCCGGCATTGGCCTCATACGACGTGAGCACCAGAGCAAAATCCTTGGGGCGGTACCGCCGCAGCGACCCGTAAAAGATGTTCGGACAGCCATAGGCCTGCGCCAGCGCCACATTGGCCGCCAGCGTATCGCCCCCCGCAGATACAACAAGATCGCAGGTAGAAACCGGCCGCGCATCAAAACCCAGCGTCCAAGGCACAGCCCGCTGGACGGCATCGCCGCCATTGGTCATCGCACTTAGCACCCGCGCAGGCAGCCACCTGGGCCGCGTGACGCCAACCCGCGTAATCTCAAGCTTCCGCCGCCGTCCAAGTGCCGCACATATCCCTTCCGCGAGGTGATAATGCCCCGGCTTTCCATCGCTGATCAGCAACGTCCGAAGACTGGAATGTGCCGTCCCTGATGTCATAGGTTGTGATCAAACCGTAGAATTGGTGCAGCTGCAAAGCGCGGGTGAATTTGGTGGGCCCGGAGGGATTTGAACCCCCAACCAGACGGTTATGAGCCGCCAGCTCTAACCGTTGAGCTACGGGCCCGCGCAAGTTCAACAGGCGGGAAAATGCTGCCGGCACGCCGTCCGCCAGCAGACGCTCAAGCCCTATCGCAATACCATCAGCCTGTCACGGGCGACATCATACCCAAGCCGGTTAACTTCTTACGTTTTGGGCTTTCGTCAGCGCGCGTGGGGCCGGTAAAGACGCCACGCGCAAAGCCGGGAGAATTCACCTGAGGACGAGGCAAAAAATAGTTCGTTCACCAATCTTGGTAAGCATACATTCACCCGCTTGGGATTACCGTCTGTGGACGAATAGTCGGTTGTTTGCCCTTGCAGGATGGTGTTTGAATGACGCGTATCAAAAAACGGGTATCCCATTACTGTAGTGATACGCGTGCCTCCGTCGCCATGCTTTTTGGTTTGACCATCTTCGTGCTGTGCGGATCGATTGCTCTTGGACTCGATTATGCGCGCGCCCTGGCTCTGCGGACCAAGTTGCAGTCCGCGGTCGACGCCGCAGCCCTGGGAGCAAACCCCAACGGCACCGCAAACGATCCTGCTATGATCGCCAGGGTCAACGAGAACTTCAACTACAATATGCAGAACCAGAAGTACGGCGCCGTCGCGATCAACGTTACGTCGACACCTATTCCGCAGGGGGTGCGAGTTGACGCAACCGCTGATGTGCCAACATCGTTCGGCCGTCTGCTGGGCATCAACAAAATGCCCGTGTCGGTCAAGGCCGAGGCCATTAACGCCAAGACCAACTTCGAAATCGCCCTTGTGCTGGACAACACATATTCGATGTCCGGCTCGAAGCTTTCCGATCTGCAATCGGCGGTAAAAACCCTTGTGACCAACGTCGACACCGCGAGCGCGCCCGGCACGGTCAAATACGCCCTGGTGCCGTTCTCCAACTACGTGAACGTAGGCGTCGCCAATCGCAGCGCCACCTGGATGTCGGTTCCACAAGATTACAACGAGTCCGGCAACTACTGTTATACGACGACCGACTGGCCCGGCTGCCCGGCCACGACGACGACCGGCACATGCTATAATGATGGCGTTCCCTATTCGTGCAGTTATTCAAGTTGCACGACGCCGGGGCCACCCCAGCAGGTGTGCTACGATTATGCCTACACGTACACTTGGAATGGCTGCGCGGGCTCGCGCATTCCAGCTCCCGATGTCGACGTGACGGCGTCGATGGCAGCGCCAATTCCGGGTATCCTGGACGTCGGCTGTCCTTCCGAACTGACCCGCCTCACGGCCGATGCCGCCACCGTCAAGTCACAGATCGACGCCATGGTCGCCCAGGGTGAAACGTTCATTCCGTCTGGCCTGATGTGGGGCTGGCGCGTGTTGTCGCCGGGGCCGCCCTTTTCCGATGCAGCGCCCTACAAATCCAATCCGCCCACCCGAAAGGTCATGATCCTCATGACCGATGGTGAAAACACGAAGTCGCAATCGGACGTCGCCCACGAAGGCACTGATACAGCTGCGTCCGATGCCGAGATGGCGCAACTATGCACCCTCATCAAGGCGGAGAACATCGAACTATATACGATCGCATTCACAGTTACGAACCAGCAGGCCAAAAACGCCCTGAAGGCTTGTGCCACCAACTCCGCGCACTTTTTCGATTCAACCGATGGTACAGCTCTCCAGCAAGCCTTCAGCCAGATCAGCGGTTCGCTCGTCAAGCTCAGCCTATCGAAATAAGATCCGCCTAGGCGAGTTGCACGATCCCGACGCGGCTACCGAGCGGCTCGGCGCCGGGTTGCGTTGCCCAATCTGCGAAGTTGCGCATCTCTCCTGACGAACGCAACTTGCGCAACCGTGCGAAATCGATCTCGCCGGTCACCCACGTGGGCTCATTCAATATGCCCTCGGCCACCACGCCGGTGTCCGACAGCAACGCATCAGGCGGCACGAACAGCCCCGCCGACCCCGCATTCCGGTCGACTGCGGGCGACCACAGCGCATCTCCCACAGTCGGACTGGTGACGACCGCAAACTGGTTTTCAAGCGCGCGAGCCGCCGCCCCAGCCCGAATCCTGTGAAACCCCGAGACCCGCTCCGTGCATGACGGCACCAGCAGAAACTCAGCGCCCGCCTCCGCCATCGCGCGCACGAGCAGCGGGAACTCGCTGTCATAGCAAATGGCAATCCCGAACTGCCCGATGGCCGTGTCGAACACCTGGATGGCGGTTCCCGGGCTAACGCCCCAATCGCGTTCAAACGGCGTCATGATGAGTTTGTTCTGCACCCCCACCGATCCATTGGGCGTTACGATTTGCGCGGCATTGACGAAGCCGCCGCCCGATCGCGCCGGACCGCTGCCCACCAGGATGTGCACGTCATGCTTTTGAGCCAGTTCCAGATGCAGCCCAACCCGGTGCTCGGTAAGATCGGCGACGGCCGACAGCGTCTTGAACAGATCGCCCGACACGTCAGGTCCCAAAGCCGCCGCCTGCTCTATGGCCGCATACTCGGGAAATACCAGTAGCTTCGCCCCGGTCGCAGCCCCTGCCGCCACCCACGATGCGATCTTGGCATCCCACTCCGCAAGCGACTTCGGCTCGCCGATTGGATACTGCGCCGCCGCTACTTTCAACGTGCGCAACATCTAAAGTGCCTTGATCCAGAACTGCATTTGCTTAGGCGTTTCATGGGGTTGGTCGATGTCCTTCCACGTGTAGGAAGCCACCAGACCGTCCGCTTTCTTATACCCGCGCTTGGTCCAGAATGCATCGAGCGGCTGGTAGTCCGCAGGCCGCAGTAGGTGATCGGCGGGCCGCACAACGCTCGAGAACGTCGACTGTGTAAACCCGCCCAGTGACCTCGCGTGCGCTTCGCGCCGGTCGAAGAACGCATGCCCCAACCCATGCCCGCGATGGCTTTTCAGCAGCACGCTCTCGCTGCAATAAAACAGCTTGGCGAGATCATACCCCTGGGCAAGAAATGGCGCACCGAACTCACCGGCATGTTCAGCCATCGGGGCCCCCGTCGACGCGCCAACAATCCTAACGCCGTCGAACGCCACCACGCACACAGCGCCTTTTCCGGCGGCGAACTTGGCAAGATACTCTTCCTCGTAGGCAACAGTGCCGTCATAGAGATACGGAAAATCGCGAAACACCGTGATCCGCAATTGCGCCAGCGCAGGCAGCACGGGAATGAGTGCGGCCCCGGTCAGCGTTTCAACCCGGATCGTGGATTTTGGCTCGCTCACGTCTTCTTCTTCTTCTCGATTTTGTTCTTGGCTCCGCAAAGCACGACCTCTGGCACGTGCGTTTTGGCCTCCTCAGGCGGCATGCTGCAATACGAGCAGATAATGAGTTTGTCGCCCACGCAGGCCTTGCGCGCTGCCGCTCCGTTGAGACCGATGACGCCCGAATTTTTCTTGCCCTCGATGACGTACGTCGCAAAACGCTCGCCGTTGTCGATGTTGTAAATCTCGACCCGTTCGTTGAGCAGCAGTCCTGCAGCCTCGATCAGCACGCTATCAATGCTAATCGAGCCCTCGTAGTGCAAATCGCACTCGGTCACGGTCGCCCGGTGCAGCTTGCACTTCAGCATCGTCAACATCATAGCGTCATCGCTCCAGTTAGCCCTATGCGGGCGAAACCTGCCAGCGGAAGGTTTGATCCCTGCCGCAACGGCACAGGCCCGACGCCGAAGAGGCGCCGGCGCGAGCGCC
>JANLYB010000024.1:0-28692 GCA_031365425.1 Hyphomicrobiaceae bacterium | reverse complement strand
GCCAAGCCAAACTCAGCCTCGGCAAGAAAAAACACGTCCTGCTCAAGCCGGTGTAAGGCCCCGAAATTAAAGTCATCCCGGCCTTCGCCGGGGTGACGGAATTTTAGCGGATAGTTTTCCGCCGTTGATCGGAAATCGCGGGCTCAACCGGAACGGCTGTTTAGGCCACCTTCAAATTATTGCTCTGCTAAGAATTCTCATCGCTCGCCGACGCTCCGTTGGTGCAAACGAGTGGTCAGACTATTGCCACAGACCAACGCCCCTATTTGGTGCCGCCCGCGAGTCCGAGGGCTATCGCAATAGCCCGGAACACGCGGGTATTCTCCATGTGCCCCCGGAACTGATCCGAGCCTGGCCCGTCCGCCGTCAGGATGACGTCGTCGGCGGCGTGGACACCGCCGGCAATCATGTTTGGCAGGTTACCAAGTATCCGTGTCGCACCGCCGCTGCAGAACTTTTCGTTCGCCACGTACTCCTTACTATTCTTGGCCGGCTGCGTTGGCCAATCGGGATTTGCCGTTGGCTTGCCCGACGAACAATGCTCGGGAACGCCGCCGAAAATAAACGCCAATCTCTTGGACACGTCGACGGACGCCGGATAGCCGTCGCTATCGGGCGGCGGATAATTCGGGAATTTCGCATCGTAGATCGCCATCTTGTCCCGCAGCCGCGTTCCCGGTCGCGCATCGTCGATAGTCCCGATTATGGAGACGGGATGGCCGTGGTCTGCAACAACCACGATCAGCGTATCATTGCGCCCCCCCACCCAGTCCTTCGCCACCTTTACGGCGTTATCGAGCAGGATCGTCTCGTAGACCGCACGTTCCCAATCGAGCGCATGGCTGAATTGATCGATCCGACCGGACTCCACCATCAGCACGAAGCCTTCCGGTTTACGAGACAGGACATCGATCGCAGATCGCACCATATCGGGAAGGTCCGGCTGATCGGGATATGCCTTGACTGACCCGCCTTTGGTCAGCCGCCTGTCGAGCACGCCGTCCATATTTGAGGGATGAAACAAACCGAGTAAGCGCTCGGCGGAAGGATCTCGCGCAGCTTGCATCATCTCGGTTGCAGTCGACGCATAGCCATAACCGCGTTCGCGAAACCGGGCGACATAGTCGATCTCGTCTTGGCGCTTAGACCCTGAAGTTGCCCCCGGCTGGAAATATGCCCGTCCGCCGCCCATCAAAACGTCTGGGGCGGCGTCAAACAGCATGGCGGCGATTTCGTTGCGTGTGGTCCGGCTCACAGTGTGGGCAACCATGGCTGCCGGCGTCGCATCGACGACTTCGGTCGTCGTCACAATGCCGACTGCAAGTCCGAGATCGCGTTTCACGAGTTCCGCGAGCGTCTCGACACGTGGATGCTCGAACTGCGATTTATTGCTTGCGCAGTAGACACCCATCGCACCGCCGCAGGTCTTGTGCCCCGTGGTGTAGGCGCTCATCGAGCTGGCGCTATCGGTCACGATGGAATCGAGCGCGGACGTCGAAACCATGGCCATGTGCGCCATATCATCCATTGCGAGTTCACCGCTATAGTGGCCATTCTCAATCTGCTTGGACAGCATGCGTGCTGCCGTGCGATGCGCAACCGACATCCCGTCGCCAATGAAGAGGATGACGTTCTTAGCCACCCGCGGCTTAGCCGCGAATACCTCCCAGTTCGCCGTAAAGCGCCCCCCCGGCGCGTTCGCCTCAACAACATAGTGGCCAGCTTTCGGCAACTCGACATCGCGGAGCCACAGCGCCGAACGGCCCCAGTTGTCCTCGTTCACGACGAACGCCGGGATCTTACCGAACACCTCGGCGGGAGTGCGTCCGTTGATCGTGACCGTCACGTCAGCCTCGACCGGCACATTCGGGAACTCGACCTTGAAGTCGAACCGCGCACCGGCCAGGATTTCTGCCCGATTGGCGGGATAGATCGCCTGTGCAGATACGCCCGTTGTTGAAAGCGCGAGCACGGCGATGCCGGCGAGCGACAACGCGACTGCGAACACGTGACGCCGGTCACGTGGCGACTGGGCAGGGGATGGTTTCACTTAGTCGTCCTCGCCGGTGTCAGCTGCCTCAAACGCTATGACCTCAGCCGCCTTTGGCGGGAAGAAGGCTTGGTCGCCAAACTGTTTGACCAACGCCGGCACACGCTTGTCGATGAGCCTCGAGAGTTTCATCGCAAACACCTCGTAACTGGACGGCTCCATGAAACCGGCCGCCTGCTTCCAAGCCTCGACGCTCGTGGAGCCAGCAAATTGCGCAGCTTCGCCCTTGAGGAATGCGTTAAGCGCCGTCAGCTTTTCGATCAAGTCGCGATCGAAACGAGAGACCCATCGGTCATAATTGCCGCGGCTGTCCCAATTGTTCAGCGTAGCGCCGCCATTGTCACGCGCGATGAGTTTCAAACGCCCGTGTTTGTCGCCTGAGGCCTCGAGGTTGTTCCAGAAGCGGTCCCACTGGCCAAGGAGACTATCCAGCACGAAGATGGTTGAGAGCTGGCGCGCGAGTTCGACGCGGCGCTCAGTCGGCATCTTGGGAAAACCGGGTTGCCCGCCCTTGATGCCCTCAAGCGGCATTTGTTGCTCGTCCGGCATACGGCCGGATGCCCGGATCTCCTGGGCAAGACCGGTGTTCATATTCAGCTCGCCTTCGCTTCCCAGAGCGCTCGCGGTGTACATTTTGGTCTTCGGCTTGATGCGGTAGATGCCTAAGACCGTGTCTGGATTGGACTTGAGTGCGACCAGCACCAAGTTGCGATTGTCGATCCGATCCGGATCGATCTCTCGCGTCGCGGTGACCATCGCTTTGAATGTGGCGGTCGCCTTCGGACCCAGCTGGTAATAGTCGACGGGATAGGTCAGCCGGCTAATACCGAGGAACCTCGACAGACGATAAGCAACGACTTCCGCTTCGGGAATTGATGATGGGTTAGTCGGCACGAAGCTGCGGTCGGTCGGCCCGCTGCCCACGCCGATAAACATCCCGATCGACGAACCTCCAGCTTCCGGCTTCTTGTATTCGAGCCTCATCTTCGGATCATCTAGATCAACCGTCTTCATATGAGCGTCAAAATCGAGGTCGCGCTTCGTCCCTGGCACGTTTTGCGCCCACGCCGGCGCCGAAGCGGCAATCAGCAAGCTGCACAGCAGGCCAAATTTCTTCAGTCGGCTCATCATCTTTACTCGCTCACTTTGCGCCAATAGCCAAACCACAGTCACGTATTTGAGCTGGGTTCATAAATGGTAATCCGGCCAAAAGGGAGCCTATGATCGGCTTATCACCAATGGCAGTCTACTGATCCATAGCAGATAACTGATGTTGGTTACCGCAAACGGATGCAACCACGGCAGCCCCGGTCGATAGCGGAACGAGTTGTCGATCCACCGGCTTCGCCAGCTCAAGGGTGACAAACAAGATCAGCAAAAGACGAGCTACAAATGTGCGGCTCTTACTTCTTCCCCTTGGCCGGCGCCGTCTGCGACACCCATCCATCCGTATCACCCCCACCAGCCCCGCCGCCACTCGCAGGTTTCTCCCCCGCAGCCTTGCCCTGCCCCGGATCGCCCGGCGAACTCGACGCCCGCACCCGCTTTTCGACCGGCACCGTCGGCCCCTTCTCGTCGCGCGGAATAACTTTAGGATTCTGATTGGTCATCTGGAAGAACTCGCGCGTGAAGCTCGGCGCGAGCAGCGACAGCGGATTGACCAATACCTGCGGCTGGGCCATCGGCCCCTGCACCGCAAACGTGATCCCGAACACGCCATCGCCTTGCACACCCGACACCAGGTTTCCGATCAACGGCACGCCACCTAAGACGTTGTTCAAGCCCTGCAGTGGAATATACGTGCCCCCAAGATTGAGGATTTGCAGCTTGAAATCCGCCTTTCCCACCAGACTGACGCCAAGCACCGGCCCGCGCAAATACGCATTCTCGATCACGAACTGGCCATACCCGACCGAGAATGGGATCTTCATCCGGTCGAACTCGATGACTTCGCGCTGAGTAACCTTCTTCGCCCGCCGCACCGGCTTGCCTGCTTCCGCCGCATCCGGAGCGCTGCCCAAAACCTCGCTGACCACCGGGTCGCCGAGAATCCGGAAATCCTCGACCCACACGGTGCCGGTCTTTTCCGCCGGTCCGCGCCCATCGACATTGACCTCCATCCGCGCCCGCCCGACCTGCATGTTGGGATAAAACCCGATCAGCTTGAACGCCTGCCCGGCATCCGTCGTGTCCGCCAGCAGCCGTCGCGGTTGCCCGGTTTCGGGGATCATCGAAATCGCAACCGGCCCGCCGCCATCTAGCGTCCCGCGCGCCTCGAGAAATGAAAGCTTCTCCGCCCGCCGCGACATCTTCAGCTTCAGTCCGCGCAGCGAAACCTCGCCATGCCCGATGACGTTGTCGATCTCGGCCTCAAGGTCCATTCCCGCGCCCGGCTTGCCTGGCTTCCCGGCCTTATCGACCCCCGGCCCCACCGAAAACAACGAGCGGAACAGATCCCGCCCGTCGAAATTCTGACCCTTGACCTTAACCTGCCAGACCCCGGCCTTGTCCCCCGCCGTTTCTTTGAGCAGCGCTTGCACATCCAGCCGCGTCACAACATTCAGCGAGAAACTCGGCAACAGCACTTCGCGCACCTTGTTGTCGGCACTGATCGCCACCGATCCCTCAATGGCAATGTCGTCTCCCGCGATCCGCAAGTTCTGCAGCTCGAATTTATGCACGCGGCCCTTGACGATATCCGCCCCCAGGGTCACCGGCCGCCCCGGCGGCTTTCGCCACCCAATGCTCTCCAACGCAATATCCGAGTTCGTCAAATCCGCCCGCAGCCGCACCGACGTGTCGTCCGCCGCACTCTTTTCAATCAAGATCTCGACCGGCACTTCACCTTGCAGAATGTGATTGATGTCAATCCCGAGCTGCACCCGGTCTGCATTATCGAGGTTCGCCGATAACCGCAGCGGCGGCTGCTTCTCGCCGTTGTCGTCGAGAATGCGTTGCCAGCCAAGTTTGACCGGAACCCCGTTCGCCAGCAAATCGCCCGTTACGCCGACAGCCACATCGCTCACATCGACGTTGATGGTCGCACCCTGCACATCGTACGTCCCGGCAAGCTGCTTGGCCTTTCCATCGAACACCTTGGCCTTGGCTTCGATCTTGATCGACTTGGCATCGAGATCGGCAACGAGCGGGAACGTCAGCTTGGCTTGCCCCTCGACCTTGCCGTCGATACCATCGGTCGTCACGCCGTTCGCCCGCAGCAGCCGCAGCGGGCTCTGATCGAGGATTTCCAAAACCGGCACGAGGGGCGCAAGCGTTTTGAACGTCAGCTCCGCGGAGCTGATCGGAATCTCCAGATCGGTCGAAATAAAGCGCCCGGCCTTGACCGGAACCCGCCTGTTGGGCGCCAGAACCACCGACGCATCGGGCACCGTGACCTCGATCGTATTGTTTTCCAGCCGGATCAGCGCGCGCGGCGCCTCCATCGG
The DNA here is from genome assembly GCA_031365425.1 of Hyphomicrobiaceae bacterium. Taxonomy (GTDB): domain Bacteria; phylum Pseudomonadota; class Alphaproteobacteria; order Rhizobiales; family Hyphomicrobiaceae; genus JANXVY01. The sequence goes on along the minus strand of JANLYB010000024.1, from coordinate 23,196 downwards.
CGACATCCAGCCCAACGGCTGAGCCGCAATATCGGTCGCCTCCATCGCAAGCGTCACCCGCCGCAGGCTACCGTCGGCAGCAGGCACAACACCATCCTTGGCAAATCGCCCGCTGACGAAATGCAAAGCACCGCTTTTCACCGTGCCACGCTTGATCCGCTCGCCAACCCACGTCCGCGCCTTCGATGCAAACGCCCGCGGCCACATCGCCTTGAGTGTATCGGCCGGCGTCGGCCCGATCGTCGCGTCAAACTTCGCCCCACCCGCCCCCGGCACCGATCCGGTAACAAACTGGCCCTGACTGGTGAACGTCATTCCCCCCGCTTTGAAGCCGAGCTGATCGATGACCATCTCGCCCGCCGCCGGCACCACCCGCCCCTTCAACACGCCTTGTTCGATGGCAACGACCGGCACCCCGAACTCTTCCGCCGTCAATTGGCCGCCCGTCGTCGCCAGATCGACGGTCCATGATCGCTGATCCCCAGCCGTCTCCCCGTCCGCCCACCCCGCCAGACCAACGCGGCTGGTGCCCCAGGTCAGGCTGGAAGGCCCAAGCTCGAAACGCCGCTTGCTCCCATCGTAGGTGAGCCCGATCTGACCGCTATCGATGGAAAACGGAACGTCGCCGACATCAGGAAAAACGAACTGACCCCGCCCCACATTGATCGCGAGCTTACCGCTCGTCACCATCCCGCCAGCGGCAACATCCAGCGTCGCCTCCGCCGATACCGGGGCGTCGAGCGTCTCAAGCAGGCTCAACTGTGGAATAGCCGTGCCGAGCGTTCGCGGTACCAGATTACTGATCGTCGCGGCCAGAACTTGGCTTTGCGCGTTATCGGTTTCTTCGCTGCGGATCGCCAGCGACCACGGCCCGCGATCAGACGCAATCGTCGCCGTCCCTGAAACGGCGCTGTGCTGCTTGAGATGATCGATCTCGACCACGCCCTCCAGCACCCGCCACTGGCTGCGCACCCCCATGTTGTCAAGCGATACCACCGCGTCGCGCACGCCGATCTGATTGAGATACGACGAGACCTCGAGCTTCTTGCGCGCCTGCGTCGTCGCCTCGGTAATCATCGCGGCGAGATTGACGCCGCGCAACTTGCCGCCATCGCCAGTGCCAGCCACAGGCGCAGGCGGTGGAGCACTCCCGCCGGCGCGATCTAAGCGCTGATCCAAGCCCTCGCGGCCAAAGCTCATCACCAGCCCGGCTTCCTTCGAATAGATCAGCGACAGTTTCGCATCGATCAGATCGATCCGGGACGGCACCATCTTGAATGACCACAACGCCGGACGCGACAGCTCAACCGCCGCCATCGGCACAGTCGCGACCGCGTCCCCGTCCGCCTCGAAAATTCGCAAATTCGTCAGCCGCAGCTCAACCGTACCCCCGTCCGTCACGGCAAGCAGCGCATCGTCCATCCGCGCCTGCAGTCCGGGCAGTTCCGCGGTAATCCCCTTCTCGATCGAGGCGGCGAGAAACTTGAGTGAAACCGGCCCGTGCGAAAGCCGCACATACAGTACCCCGCACGCAGCGGCTGCGATGATCAAAATTGTCAGCACGAACCCGAACACATGACGCATCAGCCGCACGCCGCCCTGCGTGGGCAACGCACGCGACGCCCGCCGTCTGCCGCGCGGAGAAGGACCAGCCCTGCGTTTGGTCAAAGCCAACCCGCAATCCTCCCGGCTGGCCGCCCCCAGACGCTGCTCGCAAGTAGTCCCGTCATAACCTGCCAAACCTTATTGCTGCCGCAGCCCCGATTGGCTAACCCAACCGCGAGCACCCAGCCTGTATGCTTTCAGAGCCTGTACGCTTTCCAAACCAGCTTCCAAGCCCCGGCCATGAACCAACCAGCCTGTCCCGGGCGTACCCGTTCACCACTGCCAGAAAAAGAGACAAAAGAAAGGCACCCGCATGCTGAATCAAGGCGACAAAGCACCAGATTTTGCTCTCCCCGGCGATAACGGTCAGACCGTTGCTCTTTCAAAACTCAAGGGCCGCCCCGTCGTCGTCTATTTCTACCCCAAGGACGACACCTCAGGCTGCACGGCTCAAGCCAAGGATTTCTCCTGTCAGCTCGATGCCTTCAAAGCCGCTGGCGCAGATGTCGTTGGGATCTCCCCTGACAGCAGCCGCAGTCATATAAAATTCAAGACCAAACATGACCTTGCCCTGACCCTGGCCGCCGACGAAGACAAAGCCGTTGCAACCGCCTACGGCGTCTGGGTTGAAAAATCCATGTACGGCAAGAAATACATGGGGGTGGAACGTTCGACCTTCCTCATCGACAAAAAGGGCAAGATCATCCAGCTCTGGCGAAAAGTGAAAGTCCCCGGTCACGTCGATGAGGTCCTGGAAGCCGTCAAATCCCTCAAACCCTGATGCATAGGACGTTCAACAAGAAAACTTTGCATTGTGACGAACTCAGAACAAGACTTTCAAATATCATGACCCAACGGCAGAAGCGTGGTACGACAAATCCGGCGTGACGGCGCCACGCTGCCGACATACGTCATCCATATTGGTCTTCTAGCGTAACCGGGTTAGCGGTTGTGACGGGAACTTGAGCGGAATCAGGGGTGAGGGATGCTACCGAATTTTAAGAAACCCGAAGCGGACTTCAAAATGAGCGGACCAGCGCCGTCCGCCGTTCCGCCTCCAATTGTCAGCAGTGGATTGAGCAAGCCGATGAGCGCAGGAGGTCGCACTGGCGCACCCTCGGTTATCGGACCCGACCTCATCATCTCCGGCAACCTCGTCTCCAAAGGCGAAGTCCAGATCGACGGTGAAGTCCAAGGCGACATCCATTCGAGCTACGTCGTCATCGGCGAAAAAGCCCGCATCACCGGCAGCGTCATAGCTGACGAAGTCGTCGTTCGCGGCCAGGTCATGGGCTCGATCCGCTCCAAGCGCGTCATGCTCCAGGCCACCAGCCACGTCGAAGGCGACATCCATCACTCCGCCCTCGCCATCGAGCAAGGCGCGTTCTTCGAAGGCAAATCCCGCCGTTCGGACGACCCGACCGCAGGCGTCCAGCGCCCCGAACTTTCAGCGCCGAGAATGCCTCCGGCCTGATTGGATTTACGGGTCGCACCTCCAAGGTTCTAAAGCGACGCGCTGGCCACCCAGCGCGTCGAATGCGTTTTTATGGCACGTCAGCACGACCACCTGATGGCTTTTCGCCCCAACAGCAAGCGCGTCGAAAACCCGCTTGAGCCGGTCATCATCGCAGTAGACAAGCGCATCGTCGAGAATGAGCGGGGCTGCATGCCCCGCCCCCGAAAGCAAACCCGCAAACGCCAGCCGCACCAACACAGCAAGCTGCTCCTGCGTCCCCCCGCTCAACAGATCGAGTTCATCCAGCACACCGGTCCGTTCAAAGCCGTTGACCGCAAAATCTCCGCCCAGCCGCAACCGCGCACCGGGAAACACCATATCGAGATACGGGTTCAAATGCTTGACCACGGGGGCGAAAAACCGCTCCCGGTTGTCAGCTTCGGCCGCATCAATGGTCTCTGCCAGCAACGACAGCGACGCCACATCCGCCTCATACCACGCAACCTCGGCTTTGGCTCGCACCAGCTCCCCTTCAAGCTCAGCTACTTTACCGGCCATTCCCTGCGCATCGGCAGCCCCCTCCTCTCCCACCAAGAGAGCCGAGCCGACCTCAATCTCCTGCAGCTCCTTCGCAACACTGGCCTGCTCAGCCTGGAGCGCACGAACCCGCCCCTCCAGCTCTGCGATGAGAGCTTCATCCGGCACCGTTTCGCGCACAGCCGCCAGCTCGCGCAAGGCCCCGTTTGCGGTCTGCCGCATACTCTCCGCCTCGCCCTTCAAGCGCGCAATCTCGCTCTGACGTACGTCGGCTGCGGGAAGCTCGCGGTCCAAGTCCACAAGTCGCGCCTTACTGCGCGCGATCAAATCCCGCTCCCGCCCGACGGCTGAGACCAACGGTTCGATCTCCGCCTGCCGTACCCGGTACGTCACCCTCAATTCGCCCAGCGCGACCCGCAACTGCTCAAGCGCTACCGCTAACGACGTTCGATCCTGCCCCTCGCTGATCTGCGGCGCATTTGCAAGGCTATCCCGCGCCGCCCCAACCTCGGCGGCTAACGCCTGAACTCCGCCCGGCGCCAAACCGGAAAGCCGCGCTTGCAGCGCATCCAACCCGGATTGACGCGCCGTCGCATCCTTGTGCCGCGCTCGCGCCTCGTCGAGGTCAGCGACACCGAGCGCCGCCAGCCCCCGCTCCAGCACACCCTGCGCTTCATCGCGCCTTTTGATATGCCCGTCGCGGGCACCGCTCGCAGCCGCTGCAATCACAATCTCGCCCACACCGGGAATGACCAGCCGCAACGGTCCCGCCAGCGCCGCAAGCACTCCATCGCCCACCGGCTGCCCATCGCACAGGATCGTCTGCGCCGCCCCCGGCTCATAAGCAATCGTGACCGTCGGCGCGCCCGCCGCCAGCGCATCGCCCGCCCGCTGGAACGCCGCGTCCGCCACGCTCAACCGGTCAAGCAGGGCCCCATCGACGGCCTTCCCCGCCAGCGCTCGGGCACCCTCCGAAATCTCCGCTTCAAGCGCTTGCGCTGCAGCCAGCGACGTCTCCTGAGCACCCAGCCGCACCCGCGCCTGTGCAGCCATCGCAGCCTGTTCCGCCTCATGCACCGCCGACTGCGCACGGGTCTCGTCCGCCCGTAAAGTCTCCCCCTGCGCCTCGATCGCTACGACCGCCGCCCGCAGTTCGGCCAACTCACGCTCAGCAGCCGCAAGCCGCGGCTCGGCGGCCCCAATAGCCTCTTTCAACGTCGCAAACTCGTCGAGCCGGCCCTGCATCGCCGACGCCAGACGCTCCGCCTCCTTGAGCGCCGCCTCCTGAGCCGTGACCCGCAAGTGAACATCGCGCAACAACCGCCGCGCCGCCAACGCCTCGTCCCGCACCTTGACCGCAGCGGCACTCGCCTCATTCGCGGCCAACACCCGCTCAGGTTTCGTCAGCTCCGCTCGGCGCGCCTTAAACGCCGCCAGCGCCTCACGCCTCCGCGCCGCCTCTGTTCGAGCCGCAACCGCCTGCTCCAGCGCACGCGCAATCTCGGCCTCGCGCTTAACCGCCTCATCCCACGGCCCCTTGACACGCGGCCCCGAGCGCGCCGGCGTTTTCAGAACGCCCAGCTCTTCGCCAACCATGGCCCGCAGCCGCCGTACGGCACTGCCCCCGGTCAACGTGGAGACTTCGCGCTCCACAATCTGTTTGAGCGCCTCAGCTTCACCGCGCTTGGCATCCGGTGCCAACGGCTGCAACGCCCCGCCTTGCCCGACCCACAGCAAGCCCAACCGCCCCGGCAGAAAACCCCTTCCCCCCGCTGGCAACCCCACCAGCTGAGCAAGTCCATCCTCAGCCTCGGCTCCGCACAACTCACGCCCCCCGCCGATCTGAGTCAGCACCGCACGCTTTCCACGCCCAAACTGTTTGGTGATCCGCCAAGCATCGCCTTTGACGCCAAAATCCACTTCGATCAGCGGCGACCCACCCGTTCGCGGCGTGATCCCTTTGATCCGCTCACCCGCACCCGTATGTTTTTCAAAGAATGCCGCTTCCAGCGCGCGGAACAGGGTCGACTTCCCCGCCTCGTTCCCCGCCGCCAGCACGTCGAGACCGCCCGAAAGCCCCTCCAACGCCGTTGGCGCGCTGAAATGCCCGACATCGCGCACCCGGATTGCATGGATTTTCATGACCGGACCTCGCGCACCCGCCGGGTCAGATCGAACAGTTTGGCAATCGCCATCTTTGCCGCCGCCTGCCTGGGCGACGCCTGGTCCCCGGCAACCTGCCCAAGCCGCTCGGCAACGTCCCGCAGCGCCGCATCGTCTCCCAACAGATCGAAATCGTCGTTCTCAATACTGATCGCCAGCCCGGACGTATCCAAGTCCAGATACCGAAGCTTGGCATCCAGACTGTCCCGCCAATCGGCCAGCACCCCATGCGCACTAACCGGCAGCCGACCCGTCAACGCCAGCTGCACCAACAGCCCTTTCGGATCGGACACCCGCGCCAGCAAAGCCTGCTCGATCTGCGCCAGTTTCGTCACGTCCGTGATCTCGACGGTGTCATCGACCCAGGTATAGCGCCCCGTCCGCCGCCGCTGCACGACCGGAACCGCCCCCGGCCCGTCAACGCTGACCAACAGCACGTTGCCTGGATCGTTATCGCGGAACCGGTCAGGCTCGGGCGTACCCGCATACCACGTCCGGGCGTTGACCTCCGTCGTCCCATGCCAATCGCCAAGCGCCAGATAATCGAGCCGCGCAGCCGCAGCCCGCACCGGATCGATGACAGCCTCCGCATCGCTGCCAAAACTCTTAATCGAGCCATGCGCCAGCCCGATCCGGATCACCCCTGCGGGCGTTTCACACGAATTCATCCATTCCGTCGGATCACGAGCAAAGCTGCGCGCAATGAGCGGCGCTGACAGCAAACTCACGCCGGGAGCAAGCTCACGCACGCCCGGCTGCGTCAACGCAACGACATTATCGGGCACCCCGAGCGTAGCAATACGGTCCCAAACCCCGCCCGCTCGCGCCGGATCGTGATTACCCGGCAGCAACCACCACGAGACATCAGTCCGCATCCGCATCCGCTCCAGCAACTGCCGCAGCGTTTTCGAACTCAGATCGGGACTGTCGTAGACATCGCCGGCAACCACCACATGCGCCGCCCCCCCGTCCGCTGCCGCCTTACCGATCTCGTCGATGCACGCAAGCCGCGCCTCCTCAAGAGGAATAGCCGTCTGCGCATCGAACATGCGGAACGCCCGCCCGATCTGCCAGTCTGCCGTATGTATGAATCTGATCCCCATCCCGCCCTTATGTTCTATATTTGTTCTTATAGCAAGACCCAATTTTCACCATCACCAAATACCCGAACCGGCAAAATTCAGGTTGCGGCAATCGAGGTTATCCCCCACCAGATCGTCCCATGAAATTTGCTTCTGCTCTCTCCCGCGGCCTGCTCGTCAAACGCTACAAGCGCTTCCTGGCCGACATCATCCTCGACAGCGGCGAGGAGATCACGGCGTCCTGCCCCAACACTGGCGCGATGCTCGGCTTATCGTCCCCTGGGACCGCCGTCTGGGTCTCCCACAACGACAGCCCCACCCGGAAATACCGCCACACGCTCGAACTCGTAGAGTCGATGCATGACGGAATCACGACCCTGGTCGGCATCAATACCGGCCTGCCCAATCGCATCGTCAACGAGGCAATTGCAGGCGGAACAATCCCCGCGCTAGCCGGTTATTCTACGCGACGCAACGAAGTGAAGTACGGCATCAATTCACGTATCGACATCCTACTCGAAGACCCCTTCAAGCCGGTTTGCTACGTCGAGGTTAAGAACGTGCATTTGATGCGGACGCACGGATTGGCTGAGTTTCCCGATAGCGTAACGTCGCGCGGAGCAAAACACTTGGCCGAACTAAAAACAATGATCGAGCAGGGGCATCGCGCCGTCATGGTGTATGTCATTCAACGACCCGATGCACACCACTTTAGCCTCGCCAGCGACATCGACCCCGTATATGCGCGAGGCTTCGAAAGCGCCCGCAAAGCAGGCTTGGAAGCAATCGCCTGCCGATGTAGCGTCAGCACAACGCAAATCTGCGTTGATGCGTTGATCGAGGTCATTTGAATTTTTGCAGAGTTCTTTTTGCTCTGCCCCGTAACGCAATAGTATCGAACACGTATATCGGCAATGTAACGGTTTTGCGGAGGATTTCCGATGATAGATGGTAAAACGGCCCCGGCAAAAATCTCCAAGTCAGATGCCGAATGGCGGGCAGAACTCACACCCGATCAATACCGCGTTCTCCGCAGCCACGGAACGGAACCCGCCCGCACCAGCCCGCTCGACAAGACCTACAGCCCCGGCGTTTACGCGTGCGCGGGATGCGGGCAACCTCTGTTCCGTTCGATGACAAAATTCGACAGCGGCACTGGCTGGCCAAGCTTTTACGAGCCCATTCCCGGGTCAATTGAAACGAGCATCGACAAAGGCTTTTTCATGACCCGCACCGAGGTCCATTGTGCCCGTTGCGACGGCCATTTGGGCCACGTATTCAATGACGGACCGGCGCCCACAGGGCAGCGCTATTGCATGAATGGCGTGGCAATGAAATTCCAATCCGATCAGTAAAACTGATTTGCGGATAACCCAAATAGGTCTCCGCTTTGCTTACCCAAGGACCAAGAGGTGATCGCCGTAGGCGCCGAAAAAGGAGGAAAAAAACGGCCACGCAACGGCGAAAGCTGCAATGCAACAATTATTGCGTAAGCGAAAGATAAAATATTTTATAAAACTAAGACAAAAATAACTTGACCAGCGGCACACTTGCATCAAACTCATCAGCAGGCACCGTCTTAAAACTCCGGTGCCTTTAACAAGCGGGCGTAAGGCAATGGCGCAGATGCGGATCGACAAACTGAGATCGGCAGTTGAAGCAGCAGGCGTGACGATGGCGCCAGCCTCCGATCAATTCGACGCGGACCCAGAGGCAGTGGCCGAAGTGGACGCGGGCAACTACTCTCGCTCGTGGGCCACGCCACGCTATCGCCACGGCTTTGACAAGCCAGCCCCAAGCCCCAACAAACTCAAGAATTGGTTCGTGTTGCACTGGCCGCGCACGTTGTCGACCGGCTGACACGAGAAATTTTCGTCGCTTGCAGTTTTACGCGCGCGGGCTTGATTGCCGCGCGCGATCGTTTATCCAGTTCGTGACCACGTCATGGTTCCCCGCCAACCACTGATGCCCAACATCGCCGATCTCAATACAGTCGCTCGACGGCAACGCAGCATGTAATGCGCGCACCGCAGCCAACGGCACATTCCGATCCTCCCGACCGATCCAAATCCGCACATGGGCGCTGACATCGGTAAAGTCGATCCCCCAAGGCTGACCGAACAACGCCATGTCGGTGACTGGCCCGGCCACGCCAGCCACAAGCCCCTCCCTGAACGTCGCGGCCATAGCGGCCGTTATCCGCTCGTCACTCATGACGTCCCGATCAGCGCGCGCCGACGTCGAAACCGCAACCCGCATGGCAAAATCCGGCGCGGCTGCGAGCACGGCGCGATAGGCTTGAAACACCCCGCCAAGCAACCCGGGAACTCTGGGCGCAATCCGAAAACACATGAAATGAAACGGGCTCAGCGTCACCCGCCTCGACGGGTCGTTCACTACCCCGACCGGTGACACCAGCGCCAAAGCGGAGACCCGCTCTTTGAGCGCAGCGGCCGTTGCAACCGCAAACGGCGCTCCGCCCGAAACCCCTGTAACGCCAAACCGCCCAAGCCGCAGGAAATCGGCCAGCGCTTCCACATCGCGGCCATATCCGGCCAGTTTCGCATCGCGTTTTGCTGAAGTAAGACCATACCCCCACCGATCCAGTGCAATCAAACGCAAGCCCTTGGCGGCGGCGGCCTCATGCGCCCCTGCATATTTGAACCGCGACCCCGGCGTCCCATGCAGCGCAATCACCGGATAACCGTCGCAAACACCAAATTCGCGATATCCGATCACCCGCCCGTCGCGCAGGGCCAACACCCGATCACCCGATCCAGCCTCGACGCTCGGCAGCATTTCGGTTTCCCCAGCGCGAGAAAGAAAAAGCTCCAGCCCTGAGGACCGGAGCTTTCATCATTGTCACTTAGCCAAACGAATGCAGCAACCCTTACCTCAAGTTGCCGCAGAACCGCTGAATGCGCTTGCAGGCTTCCTCAAGCACATCGATTGACGTCGCATAGGAAATACGGAACGCCGGACTTCCGGCGAAAGCTGCGCCATGAACGCAGGCCACGCCCTCCTCATCGAGCAGCGCCGTCACAAAATCCTCGTCGTTCTTGATCACGGTGCCCGCAGCCGTCGTCTTTCCGATAGCGCCAGTGCACGACGGATAGACGTAAAAAGCACCCTCAGGCTTTGGGCAGCTCAACCCCTTCGCTTGATTGAGCATCGACACCACCAGATCGCGGCGCTTCACGAACTCGGCGTTATGGCGGGGAATGAAATCCTGCGGCCCGTTCAACGCTTCGACCGCGGCCCACTGGGTGATCGAGCACGGGTTGGACGTCGATTGCGATTGGAGCTTGCACATCGCCTTGATTAACGGCTCAGGTCCCGCCGCATAGCCAAGCCGCCAGCCGGTCATACAATAGGCCTTCGACAGCCCGTTCATGGTCAGCGTGCGATCATAAATACCGGGCTCGACAGCCACGGGGGTATGAAACTTCAAGCCGTCGTACAGCAAGTGCTCGTACATATCGTCGGTCAGCAGCCACACATGCTTATGCTTCATCAGCACATCGGTGATCGCCTTCACTTCGGCGTGCGTGTAGGCAGCGCCCGTGGGATTCGACGGCGCGTTAAACAGCATCCATTTGGTTTTTGGCGTGATCGCAGCTTCAAGGTCCTTGCCCTGCAGCTTGTAACCCGTCGCAGCGGTCGTCTCGACGAAAACCGGCTTGCCACCGCCCAGCAGCACGATGTCGGCATACGACACCCAGCAGGGTGCTGGAATAATGACTTCATCGCCTGGGTTCAGCGTTGCGAGCAGCGCGTTGTAAAGCACCTGCTTGCCGCCAGTACCGACTGACACCTGGCTCGGCTTGTAATCCAAACCGTTCTCACGCTTGAACTTGGCGCAGATTGCAGCCTTGAGCTCCGGGATGCCGTCCACGTCGGTGTATTTGGTCTTACCAGCCGCCAGCGCTTTAACCGCCGCATCCTTGATGTTCTGCGGGGTATCGAAATCTGGCTCGCCTGCCGACAATGAAATGATGTCACGGCCTTTAGCTTTGAGTTCGCGCGCCTTGGTGGACACGGCGATCGTGGCAGAAGGCTGAATGCGGTTCAAACTGTCGGCGATGAAGCCCATGGCATTTACTTCCTGTTAACGTCAAACGGCGATCAGCTGACGGTGAGGACTGAATCGCTCTCATTTCGGATTGAGTCGATGCGGCTCGGCGGGAATGCGCGCCGCGAACACCGAAGCGAGTCGACGCGGGCGGGCGCAAACTAAGCCGATGTAGGCCACACAGCAAGCAAAGAGGAAACACACATTGCCGCGCCGGATCGCATCTCGTTTGCGGCAAGCGCATCCCTAGTTGCTGAAACAGCACGCCCCGGGAAGAACCGGAAAAACCGCCAACATTGCCACATTGAGGGCAAACCCTGGCCACACCGGCGCGGTCGAGTGGGTATCAGACTTTCGACTCGGCACGGCACGAGCGTCACGACACGGGATTAGAGGAGACTGACACGTATGCGGGACACACCGGCAAAAATCAAAATTCGCTTTGCCATAGACGCAATTGTCGGCTTGGTCGTTTTTTACGCTCTGTCCGCAGCAACGCTCGGCCCCTCGGCGGCCAGCAGCCTGCTCGGCATTGAAAACACCGCGTCGGCTCTCGCTAAGGGATCCAACGGGCTGCCATTGTTCGTACCCCAATCAGCAAATGCTTGGGAATTGAGCGGGACAAACGCCAAATTTCTGATGCTGGCCGCTGTTTTTTCTGCATTGTTTGCACTAAATAAAGCGTTCCTACGTCACCTCCGTAAAGCCTACATTAGATCTCATAAGGTTGAGTCGAAGCTAGACCGGGAATAACGGATCTGCCCGGCGGGTTTGCCCCAAGCGGCGCAGAACCGTCTGCGATCGTGGAGATGATAAGCGATGCCGATCGATATCAGCGGCCCTGAAACCACGGCCCCCCGCCAACCAGCTTTCCGCAAGGAAACTAGGGCGGTTGCGCTTCCCATAGCCTGCGGCCTAGGGTTGGCCGCGATAGCCCTCACGTTCACAGCCTTCAACAGCGAAACGGTTGTCGCAACAGGCTTCGAACGAGCCTTCGCCGCCCTGCAGAAGCCGGCCATCAAAGTGGCCACCCGCGCCTACGACGGTATCGCCGGCAGCGAAGAATTCTGGCTCCGGTCGAACGCGAACGCCAACCTCGTCAAAGCTGTTGCTGTGGGCCAGGAAATCACGCTTGCCGCCAACGGCACCGAACGCCATCTGACCATTACCGGTGTGACGGACGCAGACGACACTATCACCCACATCCAGACCTCTGCCAGCCGCGCATTGCTCATCACCTGCCGTGAAGGCGACGCAGACACCAGTCGCGAAATCCGATTCCGCCTCGACGCAAACCACATCATCGAACTGCCAGCTGGCCCCATCGCAACCCAGCGCGCCCTCTAAAATCCCGCGGTCTCCGTCGCCAACCCCACTTGCACTGACTGCCTAGTAGAACGATAACAACTGCAATTGTGAATGGCACGCGCCGCGCTTTGCGCATTGGGGGAGTTCGATTCATGAGGCTCAATCCGCCGACCCTGGCCCTCTTTTTCGTCTCAGTCGTCCTAGGTACACTGGCGCTGCTCACCAAACTCGGCTTCGTACCGATCCCGCGCTTCCTGCCCCACCAGGAATTTTGGCTCGCCATCACCGCCTATATGGTGCTGATGATCGGCAACGTCGTGCGCGGACTTTGATCCAAATCACCGCCCCTTTCGTCACGCTAGCGTAGACACGAAAAAAGCCGCTCCAGTGGAGCGGCTTTCCCTTGTGGACGGCAGTTTCTGAAGATGAGCCATTCTAGGCCTTGCGCGTTCGTAACCGGTTAATAACCGCGAACGCAAGCACTATGTTGCGTGCGCGAAGGAATTCCCGCTAGGTGAAACTTAGGAACATCACCGATAAGTGATCGCCTTTGCTCCAGGCCACACAACCTGATAGCCAAACTCAATCACCTGTTCCTGCTCGGCCTCAAGCTTGCTGTCCCAAGCCACAACCCCACGTTTATCCTCGACATCGGTTTTCGTCGGCTGCGGCCTGGCCGTGAGCGTCACCTTGATATCCTGCTGCTGCGACACGGGGATATTGTCGAACACGGTCACGGCCATCGCCCGCTCGTGCATGTTCTTGACCGTAATCTTGTAGTTACGTGTGTCGGTCTTGGACGACGAGATCAAACCCTTCTCGCCGCGTTTGTCCTCGGCAATAGCATGCTTGACGCGGATAGCATCGTCCGCCCCAAACCCAAGTTCATGCTCTTCGCCTGGCGCCAGCAATGGCAACCGCCCGGTTCCCACAAACGTCCCGTCGCGGAACAGCGAAACCGCCCCCGGCAATAGCGCCGACGACTTCGGCAGCATCAGCTTGGCATACAGATACGCCTTCGCATCCAGCCTTGGCACCGTCCGCACCAGCAACGACGGTTCAATGGATTCCTCCATTAATTGCACCCGCTTGGTCTCACCCGTCGGCGGCACGCTCACCCGGCCCGGAACCCCATAAATCGCCTGGAACGGGGCCTGCACGACAACGGCGATCAAAGCCTTGGCTTCCATCATGACGGCGGCTTCGGGAGCCACCGCACCGGCAACCATCATATCGCTTTCATCCGCCGTCCCGCCCGCTCCAGCGCGTGACTTCATCATCGCCCGAGCCTGCGGAGCCGCCGCCACGGGAGCCGGCGGAGGCGGCGCATCCGGCACATAATCGACGCTCATCGTCCGCAGATCGGGAGCAGACGCCCCCACGCTTGGCCGCGTCGTCGATAGCGCCAGCGTGACATTATTCCAGGCTTCGCCCGTCGTCTGCGTAATCGCAGCCCTGCGTGTCAGATCAAGCTTTGGCGCAGCAGTCTTAGACCCCGTCGCCAACCGCGCATCGTAGAACGCCGTCCACGACGCCGACGGCACCTGATACTTCACGACCATATCGGCATCGAGCGCAGCCCCAGCATTCACGAACACCGCGACCTCGGTCCGCTCCTCCTTGCTCGGCGCGATTGCATGCAGCTTGCCCTGCAGCTCCTTAATCTGCCGGTCAACCTCACGGATCTTGGCGTGACCTTCAAGTTCGGCGCGCTTGGCGTCGACCGTCCCGGAACCAATTGTCCCAAGGATCGCTTTCCAATCGGTCGCCGGCGCGTTCGTCAACTGCGGCGGCGGCACCTTCGGCAGCTCAGCCAGATTGGACAGCAACGTCCGCTGGGTTTCCGCCGCCTGAACCTGCCCCTCATGCAACGCGCGGGTATCGCGCAGCGCCTCGATCTGATCCTCGAGCTTGCGCCGTTCGGCATCCGTCGCCGCCGGGTCCGACCGCGGCACGAACATCCGCTTGGTATCGACCGACCCGATCTCCATCTTGCCGCCCGACTTCCCCTCCACGCGGATCGAACCCGCAATCGCTTGCGCCGGCAGATCGGGAAACACGATCCGCCCCTCCCCCGCCACCAGCTTTACCTTCGCCTGCCGCGTGATCTCGGCCCCCGATGGAAACACGGTCACGGCCTCGATGACCGAACTGGCGATGACATCGGCGGCCATCGCCCCCCCGCCACCCAACCCAATCGCTGAAAAAACCACAACGGTCGTCAAACGCATGGCGATAAACCCCTGGTTCATATGCTGAAATTCCAGGCACTGAGAAACAGTGAACACGATCTAATTATGGCGATGGCACCGCAAATGCAGCGATTCCCCAGAACGTTCCAGCAAGCACGCGCAAGCTCGGCCCGCGCGCAGTCCGCTCCTAACCAAGATCAAAGCCGCGGCCGCACGCCCACGATCTTCCAATCCATCCCGGTAAACGCGATATCGGTATTCACGTCTGGCTCGGTCGCGGCCGCATCCTTGGCCACCCCAACCGAGAACGCCAGCGGCCCCGTCATCTCAAAACGCTTGATGTTCGCCATCGAGAACGAAGCCTTCCCAGCTGGTACCGCAGAAGGCGACGGCGCAACCGGTGCAGGCTGCCCCGGCACCTCCTTCTTGCCGAGCAACCCGCCAAGCTTGCCCCCCAGCAAGTCGTTCAGCCCGCCTGGCTTCTGGCTTCCCGCACCGCCAAGCGCGCTGGTAAGTGCACCGAGCCCCCCGCTACCCATCTTTTCCGATACGATGATCGAAATCGTTTTACGCATGTCGCCGCCCTCGCGATAAATCCGCATGAGGCTCTCTGGCGTGACGATGGTCGCAAGTGCCAGTTCGACGATCTTGGGGATCATTTGCGTCTTCAACTGCCCGAGCAACGCAGCATTTTCAGCCCCGCCCTGCGTGACAGCCGCTGCGGCAGCCTTCTCAACCTCTAGAGTAACCGCCGGCGTCAGCGACTGCCGCACGCTCGGAAAATCGACCTTGGCAGCGAGCAGCGGAACATTTTCCGTATTGAGGGCGTTTTTCACCGAGATCAGACTATATGCTGGCCACGCAACGTAAAACCCAAGAATGGCAACGACCAAAGCGCCTAAGATTTTTCCCATCGATTGTCTCCCGTTGATCCGTTCCCGGTCATAAAACATTTACCAAGACGGCATGGCAAAACATTTACGGTTAAGATCCACTGTCAAGACAATCTAAGCTGGTGGTTGAGGCGCACTTTGTGTTTCGTCCGATTGCAAAAAGATGGTCGATTCCGGTGGGTATGATTCGCATAGTCAGCGGACTGTCGCATACGTCATCTGTGTTGTAGATGTCACACCATAAGCACGGGCATCGGTGAAGACTAACATTAGGTCGCATCGCCAAATAGTTGTGGTGGCGTGATTATTGCGCTCATGTAACACTCAAGCGATCTGTGCAACTATGTAGCAAATATGAAGGCGCTGCCCCACTTGACCTCAACTGTGTGTGATGTTGCACTGCACGTACTTTGTTCAAGCGACTAGTGAACGTCCATCTCCGGCCGGAAAGGGTAACTGACTTGAACTACCTTGGATATGAACTGGCCCACGCGTTCTTCACGCCTCTGCGCTTCTGGTCGTCCGCCACACGTTTGGCGCTCGACAACCCATTCGGTCTGCTTTCGCTGAACCCGTTCTCGAAGAGCCTTTCCGCCGCTCTCGAAGTTTTCGAGTCGATGACGAAACGCTACGGCAAACCAGAATTCAACCTTCCCGAGACGTCGATCAACTGCGTCCACGTTGGCATCACTGAACGGCTCGCGTTGGCAAAGCCGTTCTGCAATCTGATCCACTTCGAACGCGATGAAGCCACCGCCGGCAAGCGCAACGACCCCAAAGTCCTGCTGATCGCGCCGATGTCGGGCCATTACGCAACTCTGCTGCGCGGCACAGCCAAAGCGATGATGGTAGATCACGAACTCTACATCACCGACTGGACCGATGCCCGCCTGGTGCCCGTCGCCGAAGGTCGCTTCGATCTCGATGATTTCATCGACTACGTCATCGAATTCGTCCAGTTCCTCGGCCCGAACACACACGTCATGGCCGTCTGCCAGCCAGCTGTCCCAGCCCTTGCTGCAACCGCTGTCATGGCAAAACTGAACATGGCAATTCAGCCCGCCTCCTTGACGCTGATGGGCGGCCCTATCGACACCCGCCGCAACCCCACCGTCGTCAACAAGCTTGCCATGGACAAGCCCATCACGTGGTTCGAACGCAACGTGATCTCGGTCGTCCCCTTCCCGCATCTGGGCTTCATGCGCCGCGTCTATCCAGGCTTTGTGCAGCTTACCGGGTTCATGACCATGAACCTCGAGCGTCACCAGACCGCTTACCGCGACCTGTTCGACGATCTTGTCAAAGGCGACTGCGATAGTGTCAAGCAGCATCGCGAGTTCTACGACGAATATCTGGCCGTCATGGACCTCCCTGCCGAGTTCTACCTCCAGACCGTCAGAACCGTGTTCCAGGATCACGAACTGCCAAACAAAACGATGAAGCATCGTGGCCAAATCGTAGACTGCAGCGCGATCCACCGCACGGCCATCATGACGATCGAGGGTGAGAAAGATGACATCTGCGGCGTCGGCCAGACCCAAGCCGCTCATGACCTCTGCACGGGCCTGCCCGAGGACGAGCACTTCCACTACCTCCAGCCCGGCGTCGGCCACTACGGCGTTTTCAACGGCACGCGGTTCCGCACGGAAATCCAGCCGCGCATCCGCGAAATGATCCGCACGATCGACGCCCGCCGCAAAGGCGAGATGGCCCACATTCCGGCCGCTCGCGTTCCTGAAGGTATCGAACTCGCGGCCGCGCCAAACGCAAAGCCCGCGCTTCGCAACCCGTCCCGCTGGGAAGACATCGAACTCTTCGGCAAGCCGAACTAACCGGTTTCACCGTTTGCGAAAAGACAAAAACCCGCGCTCATCAAGAGCGCGGGTTTTTTCTATGCAAGATTGTCATCCCGTGCGCTGCGCAGACACGGGACCCAGGAGCCGATAAAACGATCACCACGCCACCTACTCCGCCGCATGCGTGATCGGCGCCAATGCGCTGCGTCCCCGCTTGCTGACGAGCTTATCGAGCATCAGATAAATCACCGGTGTCGTATAAAGTGTCAGCACCTGGGAAACGATCAATCCACCGATGATGCAATACCCCAGCGGCCGCCGCAGCTCCGACCCCGGCCCCTCGGCAAGAGCCAACGGCAGAGCACCCAGCAAACTCGCCAGCGTCGTCATTAAAATTGGCCTGAATCGCTCAAGACACGCCTGCTCGATTGCCTCAGCGGCAGGCAACCCTAGCCGCCGTTGCGCGTCCAGCGCGAAATCCACGAGCATGATGCCGTTCTTCTTGACGATCCCGATCAACAAGATGATCCCGATCAGAGCAATGACGGACAATTCCATCCCGGCAAAGTAAAGCGCCAGCAGCGCCCCAAGCCCCGCCGACGGCAGCGTCGAAATGATCGTCAGCGGATGCACAAAGCTCTCATACAAAATGCCAAGCACCAGATAGACAGCCAGCAACGCCGCCCCGATCAGCAACGGCTGTGCCGACGCATTCGCCGCAAACGCCTTGGCATCCCCCGCCGGTTCCGCGTTGATCGAGGCAGGCAGCGCTAGCCCGGCAATGGCCGCGTCGATCGCCCGCGTCGCATCGTCAAGTTTCCCCCCCGGCGCAAGATTGTACGTGACAGTTACGGCCGGAAACGGCCCGGTGTGGTTGACCACCAGCGGTGCCAACCCGCGTGTGACCTTGATCAGGTTCATGAGCGGAACCTGCACGCCGCCGGACGTCGTGACGCTGCCAGCAGCAGCGGTGGCGTCAACCGTTAAACTGGCCGGCACGTAGATCCGCGCCAGATCTCCGATATCGCGCTGGAACTGCGGATCAATCTCCAGCACGACCTTGTACTGATTGCGCGCGCCATAGATCGTCGCCACCTGCCGCTGCGCAAACGCATTGTTCAGCGCGCTATCGATGGAACTGATCGGCACGCCGAGCCGCGCCGCCGTCATCCGGTCGATCGTGACATTTGCCTCCAGCCCGCCCTGCAACCGGTCCGTCGAAACGTCGGCGAGATCCGGTAGCTTTTTTAAAGCGTCGACGACCTTGGGAACCGCCGCGTTCAACTCATCAATGTTCTGGCCCCACAGCGTATATTGGTATGTGGACTTACCCGCCCGCGCCCCGACCCGCACATCCTGCGCCGCATTGAGAAAAACCGAAATCCCGTCGAGCTTGGAGAGCTTGGCCCGCATCCGGTCGATAACTGCCGTCGTCGGCAACCGGCCCCGCTCGGCCAGCGGCTTCAGGTTGATGAACAACCGGCCCTGGTTCATCGCCCCGCCCATGGGCCCGGCGGCCCCGACCGAACCGCCCATCGCTGCCACCGCGGGGTCCGCCACGATAATCTCGGTCGCCCGGTCCTGCAGCTTGACCATCGCGGCATACGAAATATCCGCCGCCGCTTCCGTCTGGGCCATGATGAACCCGGTATCATCCTGCGGGAAAAACCCCTTGGGCAAAGTGATGTAAAGCTGGACCGTCATCGCAAGGCACGCAGCAAGGCTGAGCAACGCCAGCGCGCGATGATGCAATACCGACCTCAGCGTCCGCCCATAGCCCGCGATAATCCAGCCAAGCCCGCCCTCAAATACCCGGTCAAACCAGTTTGGCTTCTTTTTTTCCGCTTTGATGAAATACGCGCAGATCATCGGCGTCACCGACAGCGAGACCACGGTAGAGACAAGGATCGCATACACGAGCGTCCAGGAAAATTCCTGCAGCAATCGCCCGATCACGCCCGTCTGAAAAAGCAGCGGAATGAATGCCGCCACCAGCGACACGGAAATTGAAACCACCGTAAAGCCGATCTGCTTGGCCCCCGCCAACGCAGCGTCGAGCGGCTTCAAGCCCGCTTCCAGATTCGCATACATATTTTCGATCATCACGATTGCATCGTCGACGACGAACCCGACCGCGACTGCCAACGCCAGCAGCGAAATGTTGTTGATCGAAAACCCAGACGCCCACATCAAAGCGCACGTCCCAGCCAGCGACAGCGGCACGGTAATACCGGCAGCCATCGTCGGCGTCCCGCGCCGCAGGAACACGAACACCACGCACATCACGAGCCCGATCGTGATCAGCAGCGTCACCTGCATATCGTGAACGCTGAGCCGTAACGTCTGCGTCCGGTCGGACAAGATCTCGATGTTCAAATCGGCCGGCACCCATTTCTTGATTTCAGGAATCAGGGCCTTCACCGCGTCCACCGTCTCAAGCACATTGGCATCGGCCTGCTTGGTGATGATGAGCAGCACGGCCGGTTTACGCATGAACTGCGCCTGCGACCGCGTATTGCGCGAACTATTCTCAACTGTTGCCACGTCCGACAACCGCACCACCGTCCCATTGATCGTTTTCAACACGAGCGGCCGGAAATCCGCCGCCGTCTTGAGCTGATCGTTCGTCGCAATCGTCGCCGACGTCGTCGCCCCATCGACCGTTCCCAACGGCTGCACCGTCGACGTCGCAACAATCGCCGTGCGCACATCCTCAATCGCAAGCCCCATGGCCGCCAGCCGTTGCGGATCAACCCGCACCCGCACCGCTGGCTGATCGGCCCCAGAAATCGTCACGTCGGCCACGCCCGCCACCTGCGTCATGCGCGGCGCGATCACACTGTCGGCAGCGTCATAAATCGCCGAAGCCGCCATCGTGGACGACGTCAACGCCACGATCAGCACGGGCGCCGCCGACGGATTGAACTTCCTAAACGTTGGCACACTCGGCAGATCGCCGGGCAAGTCTGTCATCGCAGCATTGATCGCCGCCTGCACGTCCCGCGCGGCACCATCTATCTTGCGATTGAGATCGAACTGAATGGAAATCGACGTCGAGCCCACGTTGCTCGTCGAAGTCAACTCGGTAACGCCCGCAATCTCGCCCAACCGCCGTTCAAGCGGCGCCGCAACAGTCGCCGCCATCGTCTCAGGATCGGCCCCAGGCCGGCCCGCCTGCACCCGGATCGTGGGAAACTCGATACTCGGCAAGCTCGCCACCGCCATGCTGCGATAGGCAACGATGCCAAGCAGCATCAGGCCGATCGCCAGCAGCGTAGTCCCGACAGGCCGTAAAATGAAAATACGCGACGGGTTCATTCCGCAGCCCTCGCGACAACGTGCTCCTCGTCAGTCAGCGACCGTAGCGCATGCGCATTCGGCTCGCCCGTCACCCAGGCCCGCAACCGCTCCATTTCGAGATAGATGACCGGTGTCGTATACAGCGTCAGCAGCTGCGAAAGCAGCAAGCCGCCGATGATCGAAACCCCAAGCGGAATGCGCAACTCCGACCCCGTCCCGGTCCCGAATGCCAGCGGGATCGCGCCGATCAACGCCGCCAGCGTCGTCATCATGATCGGCCGGAACCGCAGCACTGCGGCCTGCAGGATCGCCTCACGCGGGCTCTTGCCATGGTTGCGCTCCGCATCGAGCGCAAAGTCGATCATCATGATCGCGTTCTTCTTCACGATGCCCATCAACAGGATGATCCCGATCAGCGCGACCAGCGACAGATCAAGCCCCGTCAACTGCAGCGCGAGCAGCGCCCCGATCCCCGCCGACGGCAGCGAGGTGAGGATCGTAAACGGATGGATGAAGCTCTCATACAAAACGCCGAGTACGATATAGATTGTGATCACCGCCGCCAGGATCAGCCACGGCTGACCGCTGAGCGACTTAGTGAACTCCAGCGCATCGCCCGAGAAACTCCCCGCAACCGAAGTCGGCATCCCGATCTGCTTAGCCGCCTCCACAATCGCAACCGTCGCATCGCTGAGTGACGCGCCCTTCGCCAGATTGAAACTGATCGTCCCGGCCGGGAACTGCTCCTCGCGCTGCACGACGAGCGGTGCCGTCATCTGCTTGAAGCTTGCGACCGCCGACAACGGAACCTGCGTGCCAAGCGTCGACGTCACGTACAGCCGGCTCAACGCGCCCACGTCGCGCTGATTTTCCGGCAACGCTTCGAGAATAACCCGGTACTGGTTCGACTGCGCATAGATCGTCGAAATCTGCCGCTGACCGAATGCGTCGTTGAGCACGTCGTTGATCGCCTGCATCGACACGCCAAGCCGCCCCGCCGTCGCGCGATCCACGTTCACGAACGCCCGGAGACCGCCCTCTTGCGTCTCAAGGGCCACGTCCGATAGGACCCGCAACGTCTTCAATTTCTCCGTGAGCTTCTGCGACCACGCAGACACCTCCGCCGGGTCGGTGCCGACAAGCGTATGCTGATACTGCCCCCGCCCTGCCCGCGTCGCGATCTGCACGTCCTGCACCGGCAGGAAGTAAACTTTCACCCCGGCGAGCTTGGCCGTCTCCTTCTGCAGACGCGCCATGATCTCCACGACGTTCGAATTGCGGCTGTCATGCGGCTTGAGCGTCACCTTCAACTGCGCAGCGTTCGGCGTCGAATTTACCTCGCTCACCCCAACCACCGCCACGACGGCGGCCACATCGGGATCCTTGCGAATCCCGTCAGACACTTGCGACGTGATCCGCGTCATTTCCTCAAATGACACCTGCTCACCCGCCTCAACGACGCCGGTAATGAGCCCCGTATCCTGCAACGGCAGAAAACCCTTCGGCGCGGCCGCATACAGCACAATGGTCAATACGAAGGTCGCCACCGTCACGATCATCGTCGCCCAAGCGTGCCCAAGCACCCACTCGACGCTCTTGCCATACCTCTCGACGACCCAGTCCAACCCACGCTCAAATACGCCCGGTTTGGCCGTCTCGCCATGCCCGCCGCCGTGCCGCTTGAGCAGCTTGGCGCACATCATCGGCGTCAGAGTCAGGGAAACGACCGCCGACACCACAACCGCAATCGTCAGCGTCAGCGCGAATTCGCGGAACATGCGCCCGACGATCCCGGTCATGAACAACAGCGGGATAAACACCGCGATCAGCGACAGCGTCAGCGACACGACCGTAAATCCGATCTCACGCGCCCCCTTGAGCGCGGCCGGCATCGGATCGTCACCGTCTTCCATATGCCGCACGATGTTCTCGATCATGACAATCGCGTCGTCGATCACGAACCCGGTACCAATGGTCAGCGCCATCAACGATAAATTATCGAGCGAGAACCCGCAGACCCACATCACCCCGAACGTCGCGATCAGCGACATCGGCAACGCCACGCCTGCAATCAACGTCGCCCGCAGATTACCCAGGAACGCCAGCACCACCAGCGTCACCAAAACCACGCTGAGGATAAGCGTAAACTGAACCTCGTGGATCGAGGCGCTGATCGTCTCGGTCCGGTCATGAACCGTCGTCAACTTAACCGCATTGGGGATCGTCGCCGACAACCGCGGCAGCTCTTTGCGGATCCGCTCGACTGTGTCGATCACGTTCGCGCCCGGCTGACGCTGCACGTTGATGATGACCGCCGGCTTGCCCTGATACCATCCCCCGACCTTGGCGTTCTCAAGCCCGTCCACGACTGTGGCCACATCCTGCAGCAGCACCGGCGCGCCGTTCTTATAAGTCAAGATCACCGCACGATAAGCCGCCGCCGTCGACAACTGATCGTTCGCCGCGATCGTGTAACTCTGCGACGCCCCGTCGAGCTGCCCCTTCGGCCCCGACACGTTTGCGCCCGTGATCGCGGTGCGGACGTCGGCCATCCCCAGCCCATACGACGACAACCGGGCAAGGTCAGCCTGGATACGCACTGCCGGCTTCAACCCGCCTTCAACCGACACATGCCCGACGCCGGAAACACCCGACAACCGTTGCGCAATCAGCGTATCGGCAAGGTCGCTCATCTCCCGCAGCGGTACGGTGTCAGATGTCAGCGCAAGCGTGATGATCGGCGAATCCGCAGGGTTCACTTTCGCATACGTCGGCGGATACGGCAGGTTCTT
>JANLYB010000008.1:0-1711 GCA_031365425.1 Hyphomicrobiaceae bacterium | reverse complement strand
CTTCAGTGGACATAATTTCCGCCCGGCACCTGCCATTATGGCTCTTGGCAGCCGCTGCTATTGTGATAACGCGCCAGCCAATCAATGCACCGTGGCGTGCATCTAATTCCGTCTGGCCCCTGGCTGTTGGAAACGCGCCCGATGATTATTCCTTGCGCTCGGTTCAGCCAGCAGCATCATAGCGCCAATCCTCCAGACATTCGGACAGAAATGTCGACTGCTCGCGATCGGCCCCATAACGAAGCGCGCACAAATCACAAGGACCGAATTGTCCGCGCGCCGTCGGGCGTGGGCATTGCGCCAACGAGGATGGACAAAACATTGTACTGCCAAGCGGACCAAGTGAATTTAAAGAACGCATAGACGTATACGAAGATCAAAATCAAAGCTTTGATCTCCGCAAGTCGGGATTCCGTCGGCGTTGTGTAAGGGAGTTGAGAGATAACTTCCGCTACTTTTGGCGCCGTGCCAAGCAGAGCCACCAAGCCACCCAAAATGAGGACCGTCGTCGAGGCTAAGAACAGCGCGCCGCGGAGCAGATTGCTTAAGAGAGTCGCGTCCGCTGTGTGGTTGTCGCGTTCACACATGCGCTCAATCCAACGCTGTCGAAACGACCTTACCGCAGACATCAAGCTAGGACGCTTGAGAGCAACCCATTTGGCAACCTGCCCAAATCCAAGCCAGCACAGGAGAAACGCCAAAAGGGCGGCAACATCGGCGATCGTGGCACCCAGGATCCTCATAGGAAGGTATTACCATCGCAGGTGGCTTCAAGCAGGTACGGTGATAGAGCCGACGCGAGAACGATCCTGACGGAAAGGGCAGGCACGAAAGAGGCAGCAAGCGGGCTGCTCGTTTTGAGGTCGTCGATAGCACCATGCTTCGAGCGCCCGTTGACGAGGCGGATGTTCGTCATCGAGCGCTGACCCGCAACAGCCTTGGATCAGTCGAAATTCTTTCCGTTGAGCACCGCCTACACTTTAGGCGCAGCCTGATCCCCGACTGTCGAGGTTTCATTTCTTGTCTCCGTGTTCCGAGAGCAGGACCGTAATGGCCATCGCTCGATTGTTGACGCCTAGCTTATCGTAGAGATTTTTGAGGTGATATTTGACGGTGTTGGGCGAGATCCCGAAGCGGGAGGCGACCTGCAAGTTAGTCAGACCGCTCGCAAGCGCAGACAAAAGTTCGCGTTCGCGTGCTGTGATGTCGTCCAGCGGGTTCAAAACCTGCATATCGATGTAGGGCAATGACAGGCGGCCCTGAGCGACTGTCGAAATCGTAGTGAGTAAGTTCGCTGGTTCGTTACGTTTCGATACGAACGCCCGCGCGCCGAGCCGGATTGCCTGCCTTAACACACGGGCGCTTGCCTCTCCGGTGTAGATGATCACGCGAGTCCTCGACCGGCGGTGCTTGAGTTCCGAAAGCACGTCTCCACCCGTCATATCCGGGAGTGACCAGCCGATTATTCCAATGTCTATTGGCCGTTCGCCGATAAGTTTTAGGAACTCGTCACCTCTCCCGACAACTCCGGCAACGTGGAAGCGTCGATCCTGTCCAAGAATGTCCTTGAGACCCTCGCGCACAAGCGGGCTCTTGTCCGCAATCGCGACCAGTGGCCGGTTTATTCTCTCTGCGCTTTGAGGACGGACGTCTGCGATTTTGTTGGTCCCAGCTAACTGACCATTTCGTCATGGAAAATAGCGCGCTGCAT
>JANLYB010000003.1:0-2078 GCA_031365425.1 Hyphomicrobiaceae bacterium | reverse complement strand
CTCGAACAGCGCTTCATCTACGACGCCCAGCAGAACCTGTTCTTCATCAACTTCGAAGGACTTTCGCTGCGCAGCCAGCGCGACGTCACCGCGATCGAGACCGCCGTATCTGAAAAGCTCGCGGCGCTCGGACACAAGGTTTATGCGATAGCCAACTATGACAATTTTACCATCGCTCCCCACGTGATGGAGAGCTACGCCGCGATGGTGAAAGGGCTCGTCTCCCGGTTCTACTCGGGCGTCACCCGGTACACGACATCGACCTACATGCGCACCAAGCTGCGCGAAGCCCTGCGTGACCGTGACGCCGCACCCTACATTTTCGAGAGCGCCGACGAAGCGCTATCCCAACTGCGTCGTCTCGAGGATGGTACGGATGAAGCAGCCCCGTCCCTTCCGGTTTAGAAATCTTTCCCCGGGCCGAGGTATCAACGACGGAACTACTGTCAGCTATTGGCCTTCTCGACCGTGCCAACGCAGACTGCCTACGCTCCGCAGTTGAGGCTATCGCGTCGGTGTTCGCCCCTGCGTTCCTCAGTGGTCGGCTTTAGAGGGGTAGACCTGCCATGATTGTGCAGCCGAGCAACCGTCGAGTCCGACCCTTAGCTGCCCTGAGCAAGAGCGACACGGTTAGCGATCTTGGGCAATGTAACCAGGCTCAAATGACCCGATCACTATCAATCGCGGCGAGCTGGGCGCGAGGGATTCTCATTGAACCAAATCTCTACCATCGCCGTACCGAACGTTTGCCGGTCGCTCATCCACGTCATGAAGTCATCGTTCCAGCTTCAGGAATGCGCGCAAATTTCGCAGGGTCAGTAAGATCAAGTTGATGGCTCTTGGTCAGACCACATTTGATTTCGAAGGCGCTATCAGATGCAACGCACGAAGGCGTACACGAAAGCGTCCTGACGTTCGCTCTTGGCCGGCAGGTGCTCGGGCAACACGGATAAAAATGTCCAACGAATGCAACCGCGTGGCAGTCGGTTTTGACGAGTGGGAAAAACTTAACGTATTTGTGAGACACTCCACAGTGTTGGCGGTGTGCGGCCTGGGATAGCCAAGATGCTGGGATTGTTTCGTATTTTCACAGCGAGACTACTGTTTCGACTCGGCCTCGTGGCGTGTTTCGCCGGTCTGATCCCGACTACGATGATGCTCATCGATCAATTTTCGTGCGTGCCTGCGAATGCCCGCATTGACGGAATACAGGGCAACCGTGTTGCCATCCATTTTTCTGCTTTGAACGGGCGTTCGGTCGACATGTGGGCCTCGGCCAGCAAGATTGGACTTCACTTTAAAAAAGCAACTGATGCGCGGCTGCCGTTTCCAGTCCTCCACTACGGTGACAGTCCGGTAACGCAAGGTCTCGCCGTCAAAATTCTCTATCGAGGCGCTGATGAAGGGGCGGTTCCGTATGTCTCTCATCCATTTTCGCCGCAGTTCGCTGGGATTGGTCTTGCCGTTAGCATTGTCGGACTAGTGATGCTGCTGCTTCGCCGCATATTGATGCACTCTACCACCTTCTCTACTGATAGATCCCGTGCTTTCGCCGTCGCGAGTTGAGTTTTAAGTGAAACTCGTCCTGCTTGGGGTTTCCAAGGGATTGAGCCCGATTTGCTTCGCCACTTTTGTCTGCTGTTGGCCAACCCCTTCCGTTAGCGACCGAGATTGACGCCGTCGAGATTGGGGGCCAAGCTGACGATCTGTTCAAGTTCGTCGGCTGCTGAGGGTTCAGCTGCCGAGGCAGGAAGGCGTTGCGCGCGTCTATCCTGACCCTAAGCGGTCATGATGCATCACACAGTAGAGCCGAAAGGCACAACGCCATCGGCATCCGTCTCGGCCGGCCTGGCCGATTCAACGCTGCGCTCGCCCGATCCGCCGACGTCGGCCGGGAAATCCTTGAACTTCGGCAAACCGTCTCGCATCGGCAGCACGGTCTCGGCATAGTTGAGGTGCAGGCCCGGACGGAACTCGACAGTGGGCAGCGTGGCTGCGAACACGTCGATCAGCCCGAGCGGCGGATGCGTGTTCATGACATGACCGCCGCACAGCCTGCAGAACTGGCGTTGGCTCAG
>JANLYB010000371.1:0-14360 GCA_031365425.1 Hyphomicrobiaceae bacterium | reverse complement strand
GGCTCGGGCTATGGATCAAGGATTGAGCCCAGGAGATTGCGGCTGCAACGATAGGGGCTGATCTGTGAATGATCTGGCTGCGTCGTGATGTCCGGGTTCCCGGTATCAGCTCAGCGTGCAACAGGAGCGGGTGTATTCGATCTGGTGGCTATGTCTTGGGTTGCGTAGAGGGATGCCATTTGGGACACCCCCTTCAAATCTGCGATTTTGTGAGACATGGTGCCGATCGCGTGTGCCCCGCGCGATCCGTGCAAAGCGCATTCAATCACCGGCGTATTAGGAAAGACCGACTGTGAAAAAAGACGAGATGGCGAAGGTCGAGGCGTTTCTGCGTAAGCGGTTCAGCAACCCGGCAATCGAAGTACGGGCGCGGCCCAAGAAGACGGACAGCGCGGAAGTTTATATCGGCAAGCGCGATGAAGATTTCCTGGCGGTGCTGTATCGCGAGGATGAAGACGGCGAAGTTTCCTATCAATTCCAAATGGCCATTCTCGATATCGATCTCGAAGACGTTTGAAAGGCAGCCGCGTCATGGCGCTCTATGAACTCGACGGCGTGAAGGTCAAGACGCCTGGACCGGGCCGGTTCTGGGTCGCCGAAAATGCGGTCGTCGCTGGCAATGTCGAGATCGGCGATGACGTGAGCATTTGGTTTGGCAGCGTCGTGCGCGGCGACAACGATGCCATCCGCATCGGTGCAGGCTCGAATGTGCAGGATGCCTGCGTGCTCCATGTTGATCCAGGCTTTCCGATGGATATCGGGGAAAACTGCACCATCGGTCATAAGGTCTTGCTGCATGGGTGCACGATCGGGCAGGGGTCGCTGATCGGGATGGGCTCCATTATCATGAATGGCGTAAAAATTGGCGAGCAGTGCCTGATCGGGGCCAATACGCTGATACCGGAAGGGAAGGTCATTCCGCCCCGGTCGATGGTTTTGGGCGCACCGGGAAAGATTGTACGGGAGCTTACAGAAGCTGAATTGGTCAGGATCGGCGGAACGGCTGGGAATTACCAGCGGAATTGGCGCAAGTTTGCCAGCGCTCTGGTTCGGCAAGCAGATTCGGCAGGATGATGCGGTGTCGCGTCTCAGTCATTGATGTGGCACCTTTATTTTCCATTTCGTTTCCGTTATGGTCAATCCGCATCCAAAGAATTCGAATCCATCGGCGCTGAGCATTATTTTGCTCGCGGCCTTGTTTTTCCGCGAGGCATACGGTATGCCAATAGAGCACAGTGCTCGTTTTCGCGACGCGCTACGAGAGCTTTAGAATCAGGCACATCGCTCATCTTGTGAGATCATCCCATGACAGCGTTCAGCAGCAGCGAAACGCAAACGAAACAGGTGCCGGGCGACGATACGCAACTGCATCTCAATGCAATCGATTCAGGTTTGAGCCTGAAGGCGCGTGCTTACGACGCTCTAAAGACGGCCATCCTGCGGATGGATATTTATGCGCCGGAAGCGCAACTGCGGCTCGATGAGCGGGACTTATCCGCCAAGTTCGGCGTTAGCCGGACGCCATTGCGCGAGGCGCTGGCGCAGCTCGATCAGGAAGGCCTCGTTCGAATTCAACCGCGGCGGGGGATTTTCATCGTCCGCAAGACCAAGGCCGAGATCTTGGAAATGATCAAGGTCTGGGCGGCGCTTGAGAGCATGGCGGCGCGGCTTGCGACGATCCACGCAACCGACGAAGAACTCTCCTCGTTGCATAAATTGGTCGATCAGTTTTCCCAGGATGCGGTTGCAGCCCAGATGGGTGAATATTCGGATGCAAATATTGCGTTTCATTCGGCCATCATCCGGCTGGGAAAGTGCGATTTGATCGCAGACATTACCGACCGGTTGTTTTTTCATGTGCGGGCCATCCGGCGGCGGACGATCATCGAGGCTGATCGGGCCAAGCGTTCAATCGGCGATCACAAGGAAATCGTGGCGGCTTTGAAAGCGCGCGATACCGAGCTGGCGGAACGGCTGGTGCGTGACCATACTCTGAAACTGTGCGCCCATGTTTCAAAGCACGTCGACCTGAGTTGACGGATTGAGCCTCCCCCCGTTGCGGTCGTGCGATGATCTGGGGAGCGGTGATGCCAACAAAAACACGAAACTAGAGGAAGCGATTGATGACGAAGGCCCTGGAAGGTATCCGCGTTCTGGATTTCACTCATGTGCAATCGGGGCCGACGTGCACACAGCTGCTCGCTTGGTTTGGTGCCGACGTCATCAAGATCGAGCGGCCGGGCGAGGGCGATATTACGCGCGGCCAGTTGCGCGACCTGCCTGACGCAGATGGCCTTTACTTCACGATGTTGAACCACAACAAGCGGTCGATGACGCTCGACACCAAGAACAAGACCGGCAAGGACGTTCTCGAGCGTCTCATCAAGGCCTGCGATATTCTGGTCGAAAATTTTGCTCCAGGTGTTCTTGATCGCATGGGTTTCTCATGGGAAAAAATTCATGCCATGAACCCCCGCATGATCGTCGCGTCCATCAAGGGCTTCGGTCCCGGCCCCTATCAAGATTGCAAGGTGTACGAAAACGTCGCCCAGTGCACCGGCGGGTCGGCCTCGACCACCGGTTTTCGCGATGGATTGCCGTTGGTGACGGGTGCTCAGATCGGCGACAGCGGCACCGGTCTCAATCTGGCGATCGGCATTCTGGCAGCGTTGAACCAGCGCCATGCCACGGGCGTTGGCCAGCGCGTCGATGCCGCCATGCAGGATGGCGTTTTGAACCTCTGTCGCGTCAAGCTGCGCGACCAGCAGCGCCTCGCCCATGGGCCGCTGCGCGAATTCAGCCAGTTCGGTGAAGGGATTCCGTTTGGTGATACGGTACCGCGCGGCGGTAACGATTCAGGCGGTGGCCAGCCGGGACGGATCTTGAAGTGCAAAGGCTGGGAGACCGACTCCAACGCCTATATCTATTTCATCACCCAAGGCCCGGCCTGGACGAAAATCTGCGACGTCATTGGCGAGCCCGGCTGGAAGACCCACCCCGACTATGCAAAACCCGCAGCCCGCCTCACCCGCCTCAACGAGATCTTCGCCCGCTGCGAACAGTGGACCATGACCAAGACCAAGTTCGAGGCGATGGACATCCTGAACAAAGACGATATTCCCTGCGGTCCCATCCTGTCGATGAAGGAATTGGCTGAGGATCAATCGTTGCGGGCAACGGGGACCATCGTCGAGGTGGATCACCCGGTGCGGGGCAAGTATCTGTCGGTCGGTAACCCCATCAAGCTGTCGGCCAGCCCTACTGTCGTGACGCGCTCGCCGCTGCTGGGTGAGCACACCGAGGAAATCCTGACCAAGGTGCTTGGGTATTCGGCTGAAGAGTTAGCGGCGATCAAGGTTTCGGGATGCACGGAGCCTGTCAAAAAGGCTGCCGCTCCGGACGCTTCTTCTGGCGATACCGTGTCGCTGTTTCCCCGTTTGTGACGTGATTTTGCCGCCTGCGGGCCGAGCCTTACGGATGGCTCACACGTCATTGGAAGGGCTGTAGCTCAGGTCGAGCAAACGGGCTGCTTTATGCTTTAGAAGGATACGTCATGCGCATCGTGGTTCACGGTCAGGAAGCATTCGGCAACGCCGTTCTGGAAAAGCTGCTGGAGCGGGGCGAGAACGTCGTTGCCGTATTCTCGGCACCCGATAAGGAAGGGCGCGCGAGGGACCCGTTGGCGGTGTTTGCCGAGGAAAAAGGGCTGCCATTGCATCAGCCCAAATCGTGGAAGGCGCCGGAAGCGCTTGATCTGATTAATTCCTACAAGCCCGATCTGTGCGTGATGGCGTACGTGCTGCTGTTCGTTCCGCAGCCGGTCATCGACGCGCCGACCTATGGCTCGATTCAGTATCACCCGTCGCTGCTGCCGATGCATCGCGGGCCGTCGTCGATTAACTGGCCGATTGCAGTTGGTGCGGCGAAGACCGGGTTGACGATTTTCTACCCTAATGACGGTTTGGACGAAGGCGATATTCTGCTTCAAAAGGAGTGCGCTATCGGGCCCGACGAAACACTCGGCGACGTCTACTTCAAGAGGCTATTCCCGATGGGCATCGACGCCATGATGGAGTCGGTCGATCTGGTGCGCGCGGGAAAAGCGCCCCGGATTCGGCAGGATCTCGCGAAGGGGTCGTATGAAAGCTGGTTCAAGAAGGATTTGGCCAAGCTCGACTGGGCGATGCCGGTTGCGCGCGTGTACAATATCATCCGCGCAACGAACCCTGCGCCGGGTGCATGGTCGGTCATTAAAGGCAACAAGGTCGACATCTACGACAGCGCGCGCACCGACGGTGCGGGTTCGCCCGGCGAAGTGCTCAGCGTTTCGGGGGATGGGGTTACGGTTGCTGCAACAGGTGGCGCGATCCTCGTGAAGCGGGTGCGCGTTGGAGGCGGGCCGAAGATTGCAGCCAGCGAGTTTGCCAAGTCGGCTGGGATCGTGGCCGGGGATAGGTTCGATGCCTTCTTGGCGGCGAAGGTGAGGGCGTAGGGGCTGGCGGCTGTCTCCAGTATCTCCTAAAAATGGTCGGGCAAAACTCCGGCAGTGGCATTGCCCATTCCGGCGGAGGCAGGAACCTAAACGAGCCTCCGTTTGCGGGAAGTATTTCTGCAAGCCACATAGATGCTTGGGCCCCGGCCGTCGATGCCCCGCATCGCGAGCGATGACGCCGGGGTGACGGAGTTTCCGCTTTTTTGCGACTCAAGATTCAATAGTGGTTGGGCTTGCGCCCGACGGAGTGTGTCGCTGCTTACCGTGCGCTTGTATCCGGGACGGCCATGAGGCCGGTGGCGAGCCCTGGCGTGGGCAGGCCTTCGGTGGTCTTGTTGCCGACGTCGCGGAGGCCGCCGGTCGTGACGGGTGCGCTGTCGGGGAGGTTGCCCGATGGAGCGAGCGTCGTCCGCGCGGCTTGCTGCTTGGCTGCGTCGAGGTTCTTGATGTTGAGCGGGGTGACCTTGTCGCCATTCTGACAGGTGCGGACGGCTAGCGGATAAAGCGGATCGAGGCCAACGCGCGCGTTGTCTTCGGCCTTGCGGCCATAGCGGGTGCGCCATTCGGCAACCATGCCGGTTGCCTGTTTGCGGATGCCTTCTCCGGCGCCGCAGAAAATATTCTGATAAACGTCTTCAATCCAGATGCGTTCGCGCGGCGGGGCGTGTTCGACGGCGACTGTGATCAGCGCGAAGGCGCGGATCTTGTCCTGCTCCATGAACTTGCCGCGCCAATACAAGTCGGCGAGGAAGGCTTGGGCGCCGGCGTGGCCGCGCTGGGTTAGCACGGCGAGCCAATGCTTCGCACTGGCAATGTCTTCGGGGACGCCTTCGCCCTTGAGCTTCATTTTGACGAGTTCGAACTGGGCGTCTTCGTCGCCGAAAAACAGGGCGGCGTGATGGAGGTAGTCGGCGGCGCGAGCGAGGTCGGGCTTGAGGCCGATTTCGGGAATGCCGACGCGCAGGTAGCCTGCCAGAGCCGTCAGCGACTTCGCAATGTAAGGTGCGCGTTTGTCGTCATCGGGATCGGCGTCCGAGTGTTCGTCGGCGATCGTCTGATAGAGCATGTAGGCTTTGGCGTGGTCGGTCTCTGGTCCGGCGTTGTCTGAATAGAGCTGGGCCAAGGCGTATTGCGCCATAAATAGATTGTCGGCGGCGGCGAGTTCGAGCGCTGGTAAGGCGCTTGCGTAGTCGCCGCGCTTGTAGGCTGTCAGCCCCGCTTGAAGCGCGGCGGCCGACGATTTGAACTGGGCGGTTTCGGCGGCATACCCCGAGCGTCCTGGCACACTCGTTGCCAGGACGCCCGCGATCATCAAGCCGAACAACGACCTAGATATCGGCATAGCAAACAACTTCAGCCTTTCCGCCAGCGTGGGTCACAGCACCGTTACGGGCTGGGCCAACCTGGTCTGCAAATTTCGAGAGTGCGCCACTGCGATAGATCGTCTGGCGTGGGGTCCAGGATGCGCGGCGCCGTTCGAGTTCGGCGGGCGGCACATCGAGGTCCATCGTTCCTTTGACTGCATCGAGGTGAATAATGTCGCCGTCTTGGACGAGTGCAATCGGGCCGCCTACGGCTGCTTCGGGGCCTACGTGGCCAACGCAGAAGCCGCGGGTTGCGCCCGAGAAGCGGCCGTCGGTGATCAAGGCGACCTTGTCGCCTGACCCTTGGCCGTAGAGGGCTGCCGTGGTCGACAGCATTTCGCGCATGCCGGGGCCGCCGCGGGGGCCTTCATAACGGATGACGAACACGTCGCCATCTTTGTATTTGCGGGCCTGGACGGCGGCGAATGCATCTTCTTCGCAGTCAAAACAAATGGCGGGGCCGGAGAACTTGAGGTTCGCCATGCCGGCGACTTTGACGATTGCGCCATCGGGCGCCAGCGTGCCCTTGAGGCCGACGACGCCGCCGGTTTGCGTGATGGGCTTGGAGGTCGGATAGACGACCTTCTGATTGGTGTTAAAGACCACCGTGCTGAGGTTTTCGGCAATCGTCTTGCCGGTGACCGTCATGCAGTCGCCGTGCAGGAAGCCGCCATCGAGCAGGGCCTTCATGATCTGGGGAACGCCGCCGATATCGAACACGTCCTTGGCGACGTATTTGCCGCCTGGTTTCAAGTCGGCGATGTAGGGCGTGCGCTTGAAGATTTCGGCGACTTCGAACAGGTCGAAGTCGATGCCGGCTTCGTGGGCCATGGCGGGGAGATGCAACGCGCCGTTGGTCGAGCCGCCGGTTGCGGCGACAATGGTGGCAGCGTTTTCGAGCGCTTTGCGGGTGACGATGTCGCGCGGGCGGATGTTGAGGGCGAGCAGGTTCATGACAGCTTTGCCGCTGGCGGTGCCGTAGGCGTCGCGGCTTTCATAGATTGCGGGTGCGCCGGACGAGCCGGGCAGTGCAAGGCCGATGGCTTCGGCGACGCAGGCCATGGTGTTGGCGGTAAACTGGCCACCGCAAGCGCCAGCGCCGGGGCAGGCGACGCGCTCCAATGCGCAGAGCTCTTTTTCGGTCATCTTACCGGCGGCGTAGTTGCCGACGCCTTCGAAGACGTCCTGAACGGTCACGTCGTGGTCTTTATAACGGCCCGGCATGATTGAGCCGCCATACATGAAGACGGAGGGAACGTTGAGGCGCAGCATGGCCATCATGACGCCGGGCAGGGACTTGTCGCAACCGGCGAGGCCGACCATGCCGTCGTAGCAATGGCCGCGCATGGTGAGTTCGATGGAATCGGCGATGACTTCGCGCGAGACGAGCGAGGACTTCATGCCCTGGTGGCCCATAGCAATGCCGTCGGTGACGGTGATAGTGCAGAATTCGCGCGGTGTGCCGCCGCCATCGTCGACGCCGGCTTTCACCGCCTGGGCCTGACGCATTAGCGCGATGTTGCACGGGGCAGCTTCATTCCAGGCCGAGACAACGCCGACGAACGGGCGGTTGATCTGCTCTTCGGTGAGACCCATGGCGTAATAGTACGAGCGATGGGGCGCGCGCGACGGGCCCTGCGTCACATGACGGCTGGGCAGTTTCGATTTATCAAACGTCGTCTTCGCGGTCATCGTTCTCTTTCCTTTCAGCGGTGATCTACGGTCTCAATTTACGAGCGCTTTCGTGCTCGAAACGGTGTGACCATAGAAACGCTGATAGCCGCTCTCAACTGGTAAGCGTGCGGCCTTGACGCTTTCGGCTCAAAAACAAGCCATTTTTTGACAATCACTGCCCCGAGGCTTGAGATTCTCCGTGCAATTAAAGTCGTCCTCGTTTGTGGCTCAAAAGAGGCATGTGTTTGCCGGTGTGGTGGCGGGTGGGCCACAGTCACGGTTGTTTGAACAATTGACAGGTTTGAGGGCGAGATTGGGAGGGTTGAGGAGAGCGATCAAGTTGGTATCCCGTCTGCGTGTGAGGAGCCTGTGTTACCCACGCAGTTCGGCGGACCCAAGGCCACGGTTGGGTTGCGGCGGGGTTTTTCCAAGGCAGCCGTGCGCCCAGGGCCGGCGGGTCCAAGGCAGAAGTGGGGTCGCGTGCGCTTGGGTTTGGCGCGTGTTAAAGGTGATTGGGAGCAGCAGTTCAGCGAAATGGACGCCATGACGATTCGACAAACCGCAGGTCTCCCGCGCGTATTCGGTGGCCGTTTCAGCGACGGGCGAACGGCGGTGTCCCACGATGTGGCGGTGACGTTCGATGGCGATTTACTGGTTATCTCGAACGCCAACGGTATGGCGCAATTGCGCTGGCCGCTCAAAGGGCTGGAGATCGCCGAACATCTGACGTCGAGATCGAGCGACGTGATGCTGCACGAGCCAGGACGCAAGGGCGGAACATTGTATGTTGCGGATGCCGTGTTCATTCGCGATTTGGCGGCCAAGGCTGCGCACTTGACCGCGCGGTCACGGCGCTGGCAGGGCGTGCGGCCTTTCATTTGGGTCACGGGCATTGCGGCTGCCGTTGCCGCTCTGGTCTACATCACGGATTTTTCGCCCGCGCGCAGTCTCGCCAAGTTGATGCCGCGCGAAGCCCGCGTCACGCTCGGGCGCGAGGTGGTGCGCTCGATGAGCGGTGGACGGCGCGTGTGTACACAGGCGGCGGGCAAGGCCGCGCTTGAAACGCTGGCCAAGCGGTTGTCTGAGGCGGCAGGGCGAAAGGCTGATTTTGCGGTGTCGGTGGTCGATGCCGATGTGGTCAATGCGTTCGCGGCACCCGGCGAGCAGATCGTCATCATGCGAAAACTGCTGGAAACGTCAGATAGTCCAGATGAAGTGGCCGGCGTGCTGGCGCATGAAATGGGGCATGGGCTCGATCTGCATCCCGAAACCGGCATCATCCGGTCGGTCGGGTTGATGGCGGCCACCGAGTTTATCTTGGGGGGGACCGGCGGGTCGCTTGCCAATATCGGGCTTTATCTCGCGCAGCTTGGTTATTCGCGGCAGGCAGAACGGCAGGCGGATCTTCACGCAATTGCGATCCTCAAACGAAGCGGGATTTCGACCCAGGGGATTATGAATTTTTTCAAGCGGATGGCGCGGATGTCGGGCGAAGAGCGCGACGCCAAATCGCGCAAATCCGCCGACGAAGCCTTGGATATGCTGCGTACGCATCCCAGTACAGCGGAGCGTCTGGCTCTGTTTGCAAGCCAGCCGGCCTATCCGGCGACGCCCGCGCTGACGGACAGCGAATGGCAGGCATTGAAGTCGATCTGCAAGACGACGTCGGAAGCGCCTGCGGCGCCGGCACCTGTGAAGAAGAAGGGCGAGCGGCCGCGGGATATTTGAAAGTGCGGGCTTGTTGCCGTTCACATTGAAACGGTCTTTCGTCGCAGGAGTTGGGCTTGCCGGATCCATGCCCTATTTGTCCGCTTTAAGGATGTAACGGACGATTCGGTTTGGGATGATGGCTGTATGAGGCTTGTGCGGCGGCTGCTTTTCGTGTGCGCGGTATTTGGGATTCTTGCCGGGGGTTATGTCGCGACGCCGTTCATGACGGCCTGGACGATCCGTGAGGCGATCAAAGCCGGTGATAGCGAGTATCTCGAAGAAAAGATCGAATGGACCAGCGTGCGGGCGACATTGAAAGAGTCGCTTGGCAAGTTTGCGTTCAGCGCGTCGGGTGAAATGAGCGAAGCCCCTGTGTCGCCAACCGTTTGGCAGCGGATCAAGACCTATGTCGGCCAGGGCGCGCTCGATAAGTTCGTAGAGACGACGGTCACGCCGACAGGATTGTCCGGCTTGCTTGGCATTCGCAAAGCTTATCAGACTAAAATCGCGGGCGAAGATCCAGCGGCGCGGCCGCCCGTCTGGGTGCGGATGCGTAAGGTTTGGTCGCGCGTGACGAGGGCCGAGTTCAAGACCATGGACCGGTTTGAGATGGACATGATCGACAAGGCGGCTCCCGAGCGGACCATTGCGTGCGTGCTGGAGCGTCGTGGCTTGTGGTGGAAGATGACCGAGCTGCGGGTGAAGTCGACCGACTCGTCCAAGATGGCGTTGGTACAGGCTCAATCGGCGCTGTAAGGCGGACCAACCCGATCATTCATTCTCCGGCCAAAGTTGTTGGGTTCCCTCAAGGGAGTTCTAAGGAGTCGCTCGCAAGAGCTTGACCCAACCTACACGCGATCACCTTGTAGGGCGCAATAGCCTCTTGGCGTATTGCGCCGTCGGGCAAGGGGGGGTGGGGCCAGCGCAATACGCTTTGCTATTGCGCCCTACGGGCCGGTGACGGGCGCGATGACTGGCTGGAAAGACGTCAACGGATAACAGCCATGGTTGTGGTCTGAGCTGGGGTGGCGTCGTCGTCGTCGTCGGGGTTCAGCCACATGCGTTCGAGTTCGGCGAGCGCGCCGGTGATGGGTTCGAACTCGAAGCGGACGGTGTGGCGGCCCGCGGGAACCTGAACCGCATTGAACATGATGTTGGCTTTGAGGATATCGGCGGGCTTACCGTCGACGGTTGCCCGCCACCAGGGATGCCATGCGCCGTTCATGACGAGAAAGCCCGCCCGGTCGGCATCCACGGTGACATCGACGAGCGTGTTTTCGAACCGTTCGATGGTTGCCTTGCTTGAAGGTCTGGCGCTGGCGGTCATGACCTCTGCTTGAGGCATTGGCGGCCCTTCTTCGAGGAGGACCGTTTGGGTAGGATCGAACTGGGGCCAGTTGCCGGTAGCGATCAATTCGTCGAAGTTGGCGGGCTGCCAGTTGGTGGCAAACATCACGCGGGGCAGAGCGCGCTGGTTTTCGTAGATGAAGGCTTCCTCCGTGCGCGCGATCAACCGCAAATCGCCGGGGTGCAAGTTCTTGTCGATGCGATCGATGGGGACGCCTGACACGATATAACGTACGCCCAGCATATCGGCGAGCAGCGAACGGTATGACGGAAATAGTGGGGTGAATTGGCGTTGATGCCAATCGGCGGCATTATCGGCGGCACCAACTGCTTTGGTAACGTCTTCCAAGCGCAGCGGGTTGTAGCCGAGAATCTGCTCGAAGCCGTGGACGAGCGAGATGTTGGGCCATTCAAAGCCTAGTCCCACGATTTCGATCCGGTCGCGCAGATTGGAATGCGGATTCTGCTTCAGTTTGTCTTTGAGAAGTTTGATCGTCTCGTTTTCGCTGTCGGGCTTCATCATGTCGTAATACGCGACGGGCAAGGCCGTAGACCCGTTGGGGCCGTTGTTGATCGACAGGTCGGCGGTCATGAAAGCAGTGACGGCGATCAAACCGGCGAAGGCGTTCTGTGCACCGTATTTCGCGAGGCCCGCGCAGATGAGGACCGCGGTGGCTATGCAGCCGATCGCGATCAGAGAGGGCCTTACGGCATGGAGGAAGTGGCCTTGCCACAGGGCGATCAAGAGGCCCGCTGCGAAAATGGCTGCGAACAGGCCGATTTCAAGTGCGCGTTGACGTTTCGATATGGGCTCGATCAAGCCGGTGATGACGAGATGGACCAAATGGGCGGCGACAATTGAGAATATGCCGCCAAGCATGAAAGTTGCGTCGGCGGGGCGGCGGAACAGCTTTACGCCGGGCAAGTAGTCATACAGGACATGAAACAGCGGGGTAAAACCGCCAAGTGCATAGAGCAGCATAAACAGAAAAGTAATGGTGAAAAAACGGATCTCGGGGTGCCAGGAATAACCTCGAATTAAGCCGAGCGTGAGCAGCAATAGGATGGGAATTGCGCCAGAATACACCTGACTCATGTTCTCGGGCAGCGTCGTATCTGTTGGATTCCAACTGTAGCTATAAGGTCCCCAGAAAGGCACCTGCGGGTCGAGGGCGCCATACAGGTCCCCGATGATGGACGTTAGCAGCGAGGCTGGATGGAGCGAGCCGTGGACTGCTTCGCTGACGGCGATTTCAGGGCGGTTTGAGGAATGGACGAATAAATACGTCATGAGCACAGGCAGGCAGGCAACCACAAGAGCGGCGCATCCGGCAACAAGGAGGGCCGGCGCGATCTCGCGAAGTTCAACGAATGGTTTTTCGAGGTGCCACAGCCAATGGAGCGCGTGGGCTGCAAGAACGTAGGCTCCCAACAGGGCGACTTGATCAGGTTCAACGATCATCGCGCCTGCCGAGAGGCCAGCTGCTAGCCCCCACCAGCGTGAGCGGCGGTCGAGCGCTCTGCCCAACAGCCACATGGAAACGCCAAACAGTGCATAGCTTTGGATCTGGCCGATGTGCTGGATGCGCCAGGCGGCCGATCCACCGAAGGCAAACATCAGTCCTGCGACCGTGCCCGCAACGGGATGCCAGCCGCGATCGCGAACGAATAACAGGATTGCCAATCCTCCGATCCCGAGCAGTGCGAGGACATAAGCATCAACGGTCGTGAAGCTCGGGGCGGGATTAAACAGGGCTATCAACAGGGCCGGCGAAAAGATCAAGGATTGAGGATCGGCAATCTGTGGGGCACCTGCGAAGACGTTCGGAGTCCAGAATGGCGATTGGCCGGTGTGCAGGGCGTTCGACAAAAACTGGAGCTGGGCCTGGAAGTGGGCCTTGGCGTCGTAAGGGATCGTCAGGCCACCCAACAGCCAGGGTGAACTCAAGGCTGCCCAGGCCGCAATGTACAATCCGATCGCAATCGCGTTTAACCGGTCGCCTAAATACGTCGTAAACAAGCGATAACTCTTGAACATTCAGTCCCGGCCAGCGTGATCCTTTGCCTTCACCGGCGGCATTCCGGCGGCGGGCGATGGTTCGGCTGGCTCCCCCCAGTTTGGTGCATTTTTATGCAGATAATGCCTGAACTGTTGTCAATAGCAACTGTGTCGGGAGTAGGTCAGGAGCGCTTTCGGGCCGGAATTGTTTTCGGAGGGCGGGCATGAGGCGCGATTTCTGAAGTTATGGTTGTTTTTCCGGCCCACTTGGTCCGAAGCCGCCTCCGGTTGGCGTTTCTATGATGATGGCGTCGTTAGCGCTGACGGCGAATTGAGCGGAGGGGCCCAAATCCTCGGGGGTGCCGTCTGCGCGTATAATGGTGTTGCGGCCGGTTTGCCCGGGTTCGCCACCGGCTACCCCGAATGGGGCGACGATTCGTCCTCCCGACAGGATGGCGCCGTGCATAGGGGCATGGAAACGGATTTTGCGGAAGGTGCCGTCGCCGCTGGTCCATTTGCCTTTGCCGCCCGACCCCCGGCGGATTGAGAAGCGTTCAAGGAGGACGGGATAGCGAAGTTCGAGAATTTCCGGATCGGTCATGCGGGTGTTGGTCATGTGGACATGGACGCCGGCTGCGCCGTCGAAACCGGGGCCAGCCGGGGCCCCCGAACAGATGGTCTCGTAGTACTGGACCGCGTCGTTGCCGAAGGTCAGGTTGTTCATGGTGCCTTGAGCGGAGCCCAATGCCTTAAGTGCGCCGAACAGCGCATTGGTTACGATCTGGCTTGTTTCTGTATTGCCCGCGACGACGGCGGCGGGATAGCGCGGGCTCAGCATGGACCCGGGCGGGACGATGATTTCGATGGGGCGGAGGCAGCCTGCGTTCATGGGAATTGCTTCGTCAACGAGGACGCGGAAGGCGTAGAGAACGGCGGCGCGCGTCACTGGTTCGGGGGCATTGAAGTTGTTGGGCTGCTGGGGCGATGTTCCGGTGAAGTCGACGCGGGCCGAGCGGTTGGCTTTGTCGACCGTGATGGTGACTTCCACTGCTGCGCCCTGATCGGTCAAGACGCGGATATGACCATCGTCCAGGCGGGCAATCAGGCGGCGGACAGCGGCTTCGGCGGCATTGAGCACGTGGCCCATGTAGGCCCGGACAGTGGGCAGACCGTGGGTTTGGATCATCCCGAGAAGTTCGGCTTGGCCACGTGCATTGGCCGCGATCTGGGCCTTCAGGTCGGCGATGTTTTTGTCAGGCGAGCGGGCGGGGTATTTTGCGCCCAGCAACAGAGCGCGGGTGTCATCTTCCAGGAACCTGCCTTTGTCGACCAGGAGGACATTGTCGATGTAGACGCCTTCCTCGTCGATGTGGGTCGCCTTGGGCGTCATTGAGCCCGGAGTGAGACCGCCGATGTCTTCGTGATGGCCGCGGCTTGCGACGTAAAACAGGATTGCGGTGTCGTCGTCTGGGTCAAATACGGGTGTGATGACGGTGATGTCGGGCAGATGGGTGCCGCCGTTGTAGGGCGCGTTCAGCATCACAACGTCGCCCGGCCGCAGGGTTGCCGCGCGTTCGCGCACAACGGTCTCTACCGAGCGGTCCATGCTGGCCAGATGCACCGGGAGGTGCGGTGCGTTGGCGATCAACTGGCCCCTGGCGTCGAAGATCGCGCACGAAAAATCGAGCCGTTCCTTGATGTTGACCGACTGCGCCGTGTTGGCGAGCGCTTCGCCCATCTGCTCGGCGATGGACATGAATAGGTTGTTGAAGAC
>JANLYB010000309.1:0-6830 GCA_031365425.1 Hyphomicrobiaceae bacterium | reverse complement strand
CTCTCAATCGGCAATCCCGTAACTGGCGAATACGGCACCCCGACGCGCGCAAACAATAACCGCAGATAATCGTAAATCTCAGTGACCGTCCCGACCGTCGAGCGCGGGTTCTTGCTGGTGGTTTTCTGTTCGATGGATATGGCTGGGCTCAAGCCGTCGATGTGATCCACATCCGGCTTCTGCATCATCTCCAGGAACTGCCGCGCATACGTCGACAAGCTCTCGACATACCGCCGCTGCCCCTCGGCATAGATCGTATCGAACGCGAGGCTCGACTTTCCCGATCCTGACAGACCCGTGAACACGATCAGACTGTCTCGCGGCAGATCGAGATCGACGTTTTTGAGATTGTGCTCGCGCGCGCCCCGCACAGACAGCATCTTGGCGTCGCGATGCATGGGATTGAGGGCGGTTTTCTTGGTAAGCTTCAGGGGGGCTTTGGTCATGCAACTTCGGTAGCGTAACAGCGCGCAGCGGGCAACAGGGGGCAAGCCTTGTTCCGGCCAGAAAATTTCCCGTTTGCTAGTGATCCAATCCGCTCAATTTCAGAACAGGCGGCCGTGTTGGACGAGCCAGAATGGAACCGGCGGCGGCCAGCCGCGTTGAAAGATCGTCAGTTCACCTTATATACCGAGTACCCAACCAAATGGAGGAAAGTCTATGGGACGCTTCTTGACCTATCTGCTTTTAGCTATCATCGCGCTCGGCGCGGGGTTCTATTTCTATCAGCGCAACATCACCCCGATCGCGGTCACGGCCGCCGATATCGAAAAGGGCGGCAGCTTCTCGGCTGACGAGCGCGCGACTCTCGTCAACGCCTGCACCGGGCGCGCCAAGCAGGACGGAGCTAAAGTCTGCGGCTGCATCGCCGATAAAGCCGCCACCGATCTCTCCCGCTTCGACCGCCTGGTCATGACGGCATCCTTCCAGCAGAAGCTCTCCGATATTGTCGCCGCCGGCAAGGGCCTCATCGCCAGCGGCATCCCCGCCGAAAAGATCAAAGCCGCCGAAGACGGCAGCAAAGTCCGCATGAAGGACATCATGAAGACCTGCAATTTGCCTGAGTAAGGCTGGCCACAAACTGCAATGAAATCAACCCATTGGTTCCCCGGACAGTGCGCAGCACTGATCCGGGGCCTTTGCCACGTTCAAATAGGTAAAGACCCCGGATCGGCAAAGGGCCGTTCGGGGACGCAGTGGATGGGTTGTTCACCAGATCGAGCTGAGCGGTTTGGCTCGGAAAAATTTAGCCACCTCAATACTTCGACGCCGAACCTGCCTTGTTGCTGTCCATATACCGCTGAGCTTTGCGCTCCTTGGCCCATCCTTCCGAACTCTGCGCCGCAGGCGCCGCAGCAGCAGTGCTCGCGTTGATCTCATCGTTGAGTGGCTGATAATCTTGGGCTGACGCCGGAAGGGCAGCCTTCTTCGCATTCAGGAACTTGGCATTGTCGTCGAACTTACGCCGTGCTTCCTCGACCCTGCCTTCGTCACGCAGCTTGACGGCCTCCTGGCGCGCCTCCCGCGACAGCAGGGTGGCAACTTCGCGCTCGACCATCGGGTTCAAGCTCTTGTCGCAGGCTTCCCGGTCGTCGCTGAACCGTGCCTTGGCAAACCCGGATGCCGTCACCCGCTGACCCGTCGCCGGATCGGTATAATTGACCTCAATCTTGGCAATCTCACGCTGTTCAGCGACGGACAACGAAGCGACGGCCACTTCCGCCAGTAAAATCTGATCCGCCCCACCAAACAACGCCCCGACCTTGTAGACGATCCGGTTGCCGCTGATTTCCGCGCTCCGTCCCAGTGTGCGCACG
Organism: Hyphomicrobiaceae bacterium; assembly: GCA_031365425.1. Taxonomy (GTDB): domain Bacteria; phylum Pseudomonadota; class Alphaproteobacteria; order Rhizobiales; family Hyphomicrobiaceae; genus JANXVY01. The sequence goes on along the minus strand of JANLYB010000309.1, from coordinate 5,013 downwards.
GGGCTCACGCCCTCGTTCAGCGTCACGATGATCTCCGCCTGTTGGCCGATGATCCCCAGCGTGTCGTCGAATTCCTTGGCAATGAAATTAGACAGATCCGCGCTTTCCTGCACGAACGCATGACCGCCGTCTGCCGCGCGCGCCAGCCCCGCCATCAAGTCTTCATTGTAACCGTTGCCCAGACCGAGCGTCGAAACCGTGATGCCTTCGCTTGCCAATTCCTTACCCAGGCTGACGAAATCCGACGCCTTCGACGGCCCCACGTTCGCCAACCCATCCGACAGCAGGATGATGCGATTGACCCGCTCCTTGGATTTGAACTTGCGGATTTCCTCTGCCCCCGCCAGCAGCCCGGCATGGATCGCCGTCGAACCGCGCGGCTTTAGGCGCCCGATCTTGTCCTTGATGCTGTCCCCATCCGTAACCTTGGTGGCGGGTACTTCAATCTCGACTTTGTCGTCGTAACTGACGACCGCCAGAATATCGTCGCGCCCGAGCCGGTCCACAGCCAGTTGAGCCGCCTTTCTCGCGTTCTCGATCCGGCGGTCGCTGCTCATCGACCCGGACCGGTCAATCACGAGCGCGATGTTCATGGGTGCACGGTGCGCTTGAGGCCGCTTTGCCGCCTCGATCACAATCCGCAGGTAAGCCGTTTGCTTCTCACCGGCCCGCAAAACCGACTTATCAAGGCTTGCCTTGACCTCCACCGGCACAGCCGCCGCCATCGCGGACGGCAGAGTTGAAAGCACGCTCAGACAAGTCACGAACGCACCCCTTAAGGCGCGGGAGGAACGCGAAATCATCGGCAACCCCTATGGCTAGGAATATGATTTTCAATAATTTCTCCCGCTGCGTGTCAAATGCATGGATGCACGATGTCAGCGTAGTGACGGTATTGTGGCGGAGTCCGGATCTCGCGGAGGTGTTGCCCGAGTGCTTCATGGCCGGAGCCTTCCCCGGCAAAAACCGGGGTTGAGGTTTGGAAGGCAGAGCCTCCAATAGCCACGCTTAGCGCCCTGACCGAGAATGACATCATGAACCCCACGTGAACCCGCTCCTCACATCTGGTTCAACGGCATCTGTTTAATTCTCAGCCGATCGCCTACTCTAGTGGAGCGTTACTTCGAATGCAGCTTGCTACAAACACTTTGGCTGAGGCTCGCCCCATGACACAATCCCCTCCCAACTTTTTCGCCGGAAATCCGGTGGCAAAAACCGTGAGCAGCACCGTGGCGCTGGCGCGGGCCGCTGTGTTGCTGGTCTCGATCGGAGCAGCCATTCCGACGGCGTATAACCTTTACTATTCCTGGGCCCACGGCATTCCTTATGCCCAGGTACCCCATCGCCTTGCTCAGTACGATCTCTGGATGAAGAACCTCGACTGCAAGATCGAGTACCGCCAGTTGTCGACCACCTCCGGCACCAAGGTCGACGTCGGTGCCTGCCCCAAGAGCGGCGACATTGCCATTAAGGTGTCGACCTCAACCGGCACAGCAAGCTACGAGTGGATTGCCTTCAACGACCTGCAAAAGCCTGCCTCCGCCGGTCTGATGGGCCTCGTCATCCCGGCTGCCCTGGCAGCCGGCTCCCCTTCTCTGCCAACGCCCGCAGCCAATCCCGTCCCCGGCTCCGTGAAGCTCGCCCAGGCCGGCATGCAGGTCATGTGTCAGGCCAAGGGCCCCGGTGACCGCTTGGTCCGCATCGTCCAGGACGGCGGCAAATGTTTCCGCGAAACGCTCTCCCTCATGAAGGGCTCCATCGATAAGCGCGAAGAAGTCCCCTGCTCGACCACTTGCACGAAGTAAAAATTCAGGCTCGTCGCCGTCACGGGTTGGGTTGAACTGCTCATTCGCAGTTTGACCCAACAACCTCACGCGTCTTTGAAATCCGGATACCACTTCGCCATGCCGCGATCCCGGTACGCAACGAGGTTTGCGTGCCCGAGCGCGGCCTGCCTGATCGGCCCGGGGAACACCGGGCACATCATACCCGAGATGAACGAAAACACCGTCGCGTCCGCCCCGCACGGAGCCTCGCCCATCAAAAATGGCTTCGAACCGAGAAAATCAGCAATCGCATGGACCCCTGCAATCGTTAGCCGGTCGCTTTCCGCGACGCTGTGCCGGCCCAATCCCTGTCCATGTAAATTGCGCTTTACCTCACGCAGCGCCTTGGTCACTATCAACGGCCGCAGCAACGCAGGCACAAAACCGAAAAACGCGCGAGGCCCCCTATCGAAATTGACCGGGTTCATCCAGCGGTCGCGCACGACGCCCCAATAGAGATTGTCCTCGCATAGCTTCTCGAACGCCCAGGCCGTCGCCTTCTGCTCAGCACTCAACCCCTTGTCGAAATCAACGCCGTGCTTGTGTTCCAGATGCCACCGGATGAACGTGGTGTCGGCAACCTTCACTCCGTTGTCGTCCAAATACGGTTGTTTGCCCTTGGGCGCTTTCATGAAGCCTGAATGATCGAGCTTGTACGGTAGGCCCGCCAACTTCAGCAGGATCTCGGCCTTCATGCAAAACGGGCTCGGATCGGGCAGGCCAAACATGGGGCCAAACGTGTAAAGCGTGATCATGAACCCGGCCTCTCCCGACGACGATCCCTACATTTATGTTCATGTTATGTTCAATTGCAAGTACAAAAAGGCTGCCGCCGCTGTATTATCAAAGCATGCGGCAGTTTTGAAAATGAACCCTTGCTCAGGCTTGCCGGTCCCGGCAGGCAATCATCGACTTGGGCAATCCGAGGACCCGCTCGAATGTAATGGCTGCATCTGGAAAAAGCGCCTTCATTTGCGCATGGTCGAGCAGGTTGATGCTCTGCACATCCGCCATTGCCTGATCGAGCGTTGCAGCCTTGCCGATATAGCCAAGATCGAACGCCATCAGCAGCCGCGCCCGCGTCTGTTCAGGCAGCCAAGCATAGAACGGCGCGCGGAAATGCGGCTCGATGGGAAACCACAGATACGGCGTCTGCACGTAGTAACTGCCGGCAACACGGCCGATTTCGGCTGCGCACCGCTTCATCTCGGGCCAGCGCCCGACATGTTCGATCAGCGAATTGGAATGAGCGAAATCATAGCTCCGATCGGCGTAAGCCGAGAGATCGCAAGCGTTGCCATAGGCAAAATCAAACATCGGGCCGGGCTTGGGCTGGGTCTTTTCCAGGTTGACTACGGTAATCTTGGCATTGACCTCGTTAAGCGTGGGCAAGATCGGGTTCCAATATTCGACCCGGCCGCCGACATCGATGATGCGGCAACGGCCTTTTTCGGCTGCAATGGCCCGGATTTTTTGCTCGATCATGGCAAAGCGGCGGCCCCGGAAATAGTTGCTCCAGGTGTCGTTGGCCTGCTTTTTGAGATAGAAATCGGCGGCGCGTTCGGCGGTGGCGATCATGGAGCTACTCTACGCAAGAGACTGACAAGCCTCCACAAAACCATGCCAAGGCGAAGATTGCGTTAATCCGGCCAACAAATGCGTCACGGCCACTGCGAGTGGTCGGTCACGGCAACGTACTCAGGGTCATCTTGATGACGGCGTTCCCAGCTCAGAAAGTCCCAATATCCGCAGCGCTTCTCGTTGGGGTAGCCCCGGCAGGTCTTGGGGCGCGCATCATAGATGGAGCAGTTGCGTTGCTCAGTATTGAAAAACCGGCAGATCTTGCCGTAATGCGCGTCCTTTTTGCGCCGCAGGACCCACTTCTGTCCGTATGCCTGACGGGTGAACTTGCGCGCGGCTTCCTCGAACGGCACCTTGAAATGCTTGGCAAGCCGGGTCACATCGGACTTTAACAGCGCGATCGCAGGGTAGGAACAGCAGTACCCAGGACACTTCGAGCAATCGTAATTGGACATGAACTTGGCAATCCGGGCAGGGCATACCTTGGGGGCGCAGGCAGCCAGACAGGGCAGGCGCGCACGCTAGCGCAATCTCGCAAGGACCGGAAGAACTTGGATTTCTAGCGCGCGACGCCGCGAGAATCTGTGGCGCATCAGCTACAAACCCGTTGACACTCTTGGTAAAACAGTTAGAACATAAAAAGAACATTTACCCATCGTGTTTTGCGGTGGACAAGCAACACAAGCCGTGTCCGGCCGCGAGACGGGCGTGTAATATCGGACGATTCGCCGCTCGGGCCGTTCGCCCGGGTGTTGGAGCAAGCTCATACGCGCACTCAACCACGCTAAGCGTCAAAAGAAGGCGCAACAGGCGTCAATGATAGCGCAGGCGTCAATGTCATGTCGAAAGGAGGCCCGCGATGGCTGGGTCGGTTAACAAGGTGATCTTGATCGGTAATCTGGGCAGGGATCCCGAAATCCGCCGCACGCAGGATGGTCGTCCGATCGCCAACTTGAATGTTGCGACGACGGAAAGCTGGCGCGACAAGGCGACCGGCGAGCGGAAAGACAAGACTGAATGGCACCGCGTCGTGATCTTCAGCGAAGGTCTGTGCAAGGTCGCCGAGCAGTACCTGAAAAAGGGTGCCAAGGTTTACATTGAGGGGCAGCTCCAGACCCGCAAATGGACCGATCAGAGCGGCGTCGAAAAGTACTCGACCGAAGTCGTGCTGCAAGGTTTGAACAGCACCCTGACCATGCTTGACGGGCGTCCAGTGATCACTTTCTCCAATAAGCTTGGTTCTGTATTGGCGGCTGACAGGAAAGCAATACAAAAAAATAATATCCTGCAGTTGCTGTACAATCAAAAAACTACTTTCCTGGAAAGTGATTTTGAAATGCTATATATGCAGATACGCAACCGCATAAAGCATCGCAGTCTTGTGGTTCTGTTCACCAACTTTGAATCTTTGTCAGGACTAAAAAGGCAGTTGGATTACCTGCGGTCAATCGCAAGTCATCATTTGTTACTGGTTGTATTTTTTGAGAACACTGAGTTGCAACAGTTAACTGTTTCCGAAGCAAAAGATATTGAGCAGGTGTATGTAAAAACCATTGCCGAAAAATTTGCTTTTGAAAAGCGACTGATAGTAAAAGAATTGATGAAG
>JANLYB010000296.1:0-7321 GCA_031365425.1 Hyphomicrobiaceae bacterium | reverse complement strand
CATAAGCTTTCCTATCGCTCGGCAGACACACAAGGCTCGGCGCATCCTCAAGATCAAGACGCACACCGATGATCAACCGCAAGCCGGCCTCTTTGGCAGCCACATGCGCACGCACAACACCCGCAAGTGTATTGCGATCGGTAATCGCCAAAGCAGATAACCCCAGCGCTTTGGCCTGCGCGACAAGCTCCTCAGGATGAGAGGCCCCTTCGAGGAACGAAAAGTTACTGATGGCATGAAGCTCGGCATATGCGGGATGTGTCATGCAAACACCCCATGAACGAACCAGACCGGAAGGCTTTCACCAGCCTCGTCATCGTAATGGCCTTCGCGATAAACCCAAAAACGCGCACCGGCCTTATCTTCAAGAGAATAGTAGTCGCGCGCCCGGGATCCTGCATGTGGCCATAACTGCTTCCACCATTCGGCTTCAATCCGTTCAGGACCTTGCGAGCGCACCACGGTGTAACGCACCCGCCGCCAGGTGAACTGCATCGGCGCGCCTTCGGGGACTTCGGCCACAACTGTAATCGGCTCAGGAGAGGCAAGCATTAAAGCGGGCCGCTGGGCACCGGCCGGTTTCAAAAAGTCAGTTCTTACCTCAGCCATCGGCGGTGAACCGGCAAGCTCACGGATCTCACTGCATTCCGGCCAATGACTTTGACGCACAATGAGACGTGTCACCCGTTCATTGCCCAGACGATTGACCAGCCGGTCCACCAGCTGAGCACTGAGATCTGACACATCCGGCTGAGCACCCTGCGTCAGTGAACTTTGTTGAAACTTGAGCTTTTCGGTCGAAAGCGCATCGAGTGAAAGCAGGTCAACACCAAACCCAAGATCAAGGCCATCCAGCTTTTCCAGCAATAAACCGGATATATGCTGGGACACACGCACGGGCCGGCTGAGCGATACGCAAATCTCTCCGGTGCTGCCATCACATCGAAACACAGACAAGCAAACCGACCTCGCCCCCAAACCCGCAGCATCGAGCTGACTACAAAACTGAAGGACGAGCGCTCTCACTTCATTTTCTAGTGGCTCAGCCGAGATCAGCGGTTCAGCAAACGGTTGCCGCACGCTGAGAGCAGGTGGCTCGGAAAGCGGACGGCGCGGCTCTCCCTTTATACCCAGTGCCTGATCCAGCCGCAAAAGCACCCGCTGGTTTTGATCGTGCGAACGGAAGCGGCGCTCTAAAGGCACGCGAGGAACACGAGCCAATGCACCAATGGTCTTGAACCCAAGCCGGTGGAGCAGATCCACCCTCGCCCCATCCAAACGCAAAGCTGCGACCGGCAACGGAGCAATAGCTGACAAGGTTTTCCCGGGTGCTGCAATCTGGGAACAGCCGCCATGCCACGCCAGCGCATGAGCAGCACCGAAGGTATCAGCTAACCCGGCACGAGCCGTCAAACCAAGCCGTGACAACCGCCCTTCGAAATCAGCCATGAGCGCAGCCTCGCCACCAAACAGATGAGCAACGCCGGAAATATCAACCCACAAGCCATAGTGCCGGATGCGATGACCTGATGCGCTTTCCCCCGCAAGACCATAAGCGTTACGCAAAATGCCATAACGGCCAAGCCAGCGGGCAATACGGCGCAGTCCCTCCCTATCGGCACTTGGCTGCGCCTCCGCCACGATCAGATTGGGCACCCGCGTGCGCGCGTCCGCAAGGGCATCTCCCGCACACAAACCCGAAGCAAGAGCAAAGCCATCGGCGGCCGCAAGCCGGACACCGCGATGCCCCGACTCAACGAGGGCAAACGGCGTATCAGCTGGCTTTCCGTGCAAAGGGTGCGATCCACCCACGCGGCGGATCTCCCGATTGAGACGCTCGATCGGCCACTGCGGCAGATAAACCGAAACGATGCGTTTCATCACACCACTCCAACGCAAAAGGGACCCAATGAGGCAGGGCGGGATTGAGGCGGCAACGCTCGATGGCAACGTTCACCCTGAAAGCCCCAGGCAAGCGCGGAACCAAAGGATGGGGCACACTGGGCAAAAGACCCACCCGCCATCGCGTGGCGGTAGCCGCGCTAGCTGCGCGCGCTCCATGTGTCATCAGCAGGCAGGGCGTGGAATGGGCTTGAGAGGCAAGGCTCAACCGGCGTGCCTGGATCAGGTCGGCTTCGTTAAGCACACCCATAACGAGACAAGCAGCGTTCGACTTCAACGCCTCCTCCATCGCCCAAAAAGCATCGGAGGCACGCACGGTTTCAACGAACAGAATACGGGAAGGATCAACCCCCAACTGAGCAAGACCGGGTCCATGAAGCTGACCAAGTTCGTTGGCCAACGTTCTGGGACAGCACCAGACGATAGATTGAGGCCCACACTTACGGCGCACCGCCAGCCGCAAGGCAAAACCAATGGTCAGCGCCCAGCTTGCGGCTGCACTGGTGCCATCCAATAGCAAAGGCTTAATTTCGTGAACGCCAGCGCAGTCGAGCCCCGCAATCCCATGTTCACCGCCCAAAGCAGCATCCAGAGCGCAATCCCCCAGTGTCCAACTTTCTTGGCTAGACCCGCAGGATGCAGCATCGATAATAGCAGGGTGCTGCTCAATGGCACGCACCTTGGCGCGCAGTTCATCAATGACGCAAACTGGCACCGGAGCCAGACGAGGGCCACTCTGGCTCCGGTGTGCAAACTCTATCCCGGCCGACGCAACTAACGCATTTGACGCAACAGACGCGGGACCAACAGACGCTACAGACGCAACGCGGTGACCAGGGCAAGCTTGCGGTAACGATGGTCTTGGCTCAGCAGGGGGATACTTAGGGGTACGATCCAACTGTTCCACGACATCCTCACCATCAGTTCACAATACGTTCTTATTATGACCAGGCCCCGAGGTCAAGAACAGAAAGGAACAAAATGTGAATAAAGAGGGCGCCGACTAGGGGGCGAACCTTTTCAGCCAACCGGCAGAGCTGCGATCAACTTATGCAACGTCGCCAACGTCGACCGGTCCAAGCGGCCATCAATACGGCCTGGGCGGAAGTGCAACTGAAACGCCCGTAAAGCAAACGAGGTGGCTGAGTCCAGCGTCCCGGTAACTTCCACGCCATAACCATAGCGCCGCAACGCCGCCTGAACCTCCCGCACCGCCGGTCCAAAATAACCCCGCTCAAAGCCTGGATCGTCCGCTTCCACGGCAACCTGCTCGACCCAATGCCCCACCCCTTCCCGATACAGGAACCGCCAATCGAACTTCTCACCGGGGTCGATCTTGCGCGCCGGCGCAACATCGGAATGCGCCAGCACATCGCGTGGACGCAAACCATGCCGGATGACGATATCACGGCTCAACGCGGCAACCGCTGCCATCTGGCGCGCCGGAAACTCGGGATAGCCGTCCTCATGCCCGGGATTTTGAATCTCAATGCCGATAGATGCTGAATTGATATCGCTGTTGCCAGCCCATAGCGAAACACCTGCGTGCCAAGCCCGCAAAGCCTCGGGAACGAGTTGCGTGATCTCCCCGTTTTCGTCGATCACATAGTGACACGACACACGGCTCTGCGCGCAAGCCAGCCATTGCACGGCTTTGGCGCCACTCGACATGCCCGTGTAATGCAAGATCAGATAACGCGGCAGAACACCCTCGCGGCGGGGCTCGACATTGACGGCGGGAACCACCGCACAGGCAAGCGTGGTATCGGGCGCAAAAATGTGCGCGGCAGGCGTACCTTCAGAAATGGCTCTCATTGAACGGACCCTTCGACGGCAGAACTCTGCTTCAAGCCACGCTCCCTGAGGATTGCATCGTAAGCAGCGTTGAACACGGCGAGCTTGCGTCCAGCGGCGGCGTGGAACGCCTCGGGAATACCACGCGCCGTAAGACTGTCGGGATGATGATCGCGAACGAGTTCGCGGTGCCGCAGCTTCAGATCTGCCGTCGAAATGGACGGATCGACGCCCAGCACATCATAAGGGCTATCGTCGCCTCCCCCCACGAGCACGTCACTATGAACGAACGCCCTGCGAATGGCGCGGAACTCGACGTCTCCGATGCCGAAAATGCCGCCAACCGCCCGCAAGAACTGATCTTCGCTGGGATGAAGGATGCCGTCGGAAGCGGCGATATGGAACAAGCCGTCGAACACGTCGCGTAAGATGCGCGGTTCATTGCTCAGTGCCTTGGCGATCTGGCGCGCATAGGTTTCGAACCCGGCCGTATCCTGAGCGGCCAGATCAAACACCTGCCGCACGTTGATGGCCTCGTCGGCCCGCACCTCGTACATCCGATGGAATGTTTCTGCCTCGACCGGCGCGACACATCCATCGGCTTTCGCCATCTTGGCCGCCAGAGCCACGAATGCGATCGTAAATGCCACCCGCTGATGAGCGGGTGTCGTATTAGGCGCAACCAACAAACTCAGCTGGGCAATAAGCGCTTCAAAGGCACCGCGTACAGCTCCGCCTTTGCCCAAACCTAAAGCCTTAGCGATGTGAACAAGCGGCATTCCTGGCCCGGCTTTCTCCCGCTTGCCCCCTCCCGAAGAAAGATGAGAAGCAAAATCGCAACACGCATGCAGTCGCCGGCGAACGTGCCACGATTGCTGAAGAATAGGCTTAGCGAAAGTTCGGCACCGATAGAAGAGGCAGCCTCAGAAAATAAATACAGGTATGGACGATGACACCTGAGCTAAAGTGCATTAGTCTGTACAAACCGACCGAAAAGTTGGGCGTACGAAAAAGACGAAAAATGAATTGGTAGAGGAACGTTCCATGCGATCAGTGATGCGCTGCATTATCGGCACGATGATGTTGACGGCTGCGGCGACCACGGCTCAGGCCGCCGATCCGACGGGCACTTGGCAACGCCCATCGACAGGCACAGTCGTAAAATTCTACAACTGCGGCTCAAACCTCTGCGCCAAGATCGTCGGCGTGAAGGACAAAAGCAAGCAAGGTACAGTCGGCACCGTGATCATGTCGGGCGCGGCCAAGACCAGCGAAAATACCTGGAAAGGCGATTTGCTGAATACCGAAGACGGCCAGACCTACAATGGCGTCGTAACGCTGTCGGGAGGCGGCTTGTCGCTCAAGGGTTGCGTGCTGGGTGGCATCGTCTGCAAGGGCGAGACCTGGAGCCGGGTAAATTAAAGCTTTGCCCCGCTGAACGGACCGTCATAATTGAAGCCTGGCGTCCATCGCCGGGCTTTTTTTATGACAAACCGCGGAAGTTTTATCTGGCAATGGCAGTGTCCGATCAGGGAAAATGGCAATTCTGGATCGATCGGGGCGGGACGTTTACCGACCTCGTGGCACGCGCGCCCGACGGCTCACTCAGAACGCGCAAAGTCCTATCGGTCCACCCTGACTATCGGGATGCGGCAATCGAAGGCATTCGCCTGACGCTGGAGGTGCCACGCGGGGAACCATTACCCCATCACCGCATCAAGGCCGTCAAGATGGGCACGACTGTCGCGACCAACGCCCTGCTGGAACGCAAGGGCGATGCGACGATCCTTGTCATCACTCAAGGCTTCGCCGACCAGTTGGAAATCGGCACCCAGGCGCGACCCGATATTTTCGCCCGTCAGGTCATCAAGCCCCAGATGCTCTATGCGCGCGTCATCGAAGCGAATGAACGCATGCGCGCGACCGGCGAGGTCGAACGCGGCCTCGATTTGGCCGCACTCGAACGCGACCTCCAAGCCGCCTTCGCAGACGGCATCCGCGCGGCGGCCATCGTGTTCCTGCACAGCTATGCCTACCCAGCGCACGAACAGGCAGCGGCCGGGTTGGCGCGCAGGGTTGGCTTCGACCAAGTCTCCGTCAGTCACGAAGTCTCAGGGCTCATCCGCATTGTCCCGCGCGGCGACACCACGGTTGCGGACGCATATTTGTCGCCTGTTCTAAGCCGATACATAGATCAGGTCACAAGCGCCCTATCATTTTCCTCTCCCTCTACGAGAGAGGAAACGAAAACCCGCATGCAGTTCATGGCCTCCTCGGGCGGACTGAAAGCCGCCAATGCTTTCCGCGGCCGGGACGCGATCCTTTCAGGACCAGCAGGCGGCATCGTCGCAATGATTGAGACGGCCAAGATCGCCGGTTTCGACCGCGTGATCGGCTTCGACATGGGCGGCACCTCGACCGACGTTTCGCACTATGCCGGCAAGGCCGAGCAGGCCTTCGAGACAACGGTGGCCGGCGTCCGGCTCGCGGTGCCTATGCTCAAAATCCACACGGTTGCTGCAGGCGGCGGCTCAATCCTCGCCTACGACGGCACGCGGTTTCGCGTTGGGCCCCAAAGCGCGGGCGCAAATCCTGGTCCCAAGGCGTACCGGCGCGGCGGACCGCTCACGGTGACCGACGCCAACGTCATGCTGGGCAAGCTCGCACCACAGAACTTCCCCAAAATCTTCGGACCCAGCGCCAACGAACCCATTGACGTGGATGCCGTAACAGCAGCCTTTGCCCAACTCGCCGGCCAAATCGGCGACGGCCGCAGCGCAGAGCAGGTCGCCGATGGCTTTATCCAGATCGCAGTCCAGAACATGGCGAGCGCGATTAGGACGATCTCCGTTGCACGCGGTTATGATGTCACCCGCTATGTCCTCGCTTGCTTTGGGTCGGCAGGCGGCCAAACGGCATGTGCCATCGCCGATACGCTCGGCATGGAGACCGTGCTGATCCATCCGCTGTCGGGATTGCTATCGGCCTACGGCATGGGCCTCGCAAACGTCAAAGCGCAGCGCGTACAGTCCGTGGAAAAGCCGCTTGACACGTCATCCCTCACCGCCGTCCTAAATCAAGCAGCAGGCATGGCGCTCACCGTACGCGACGAACTCACCGGCCAGGGCGTCGAACCAAGCATCATCACGGTCACGACGGAACTACAGGTACGCTACGCCGGCAGCGACACCCCCCTCGCCGTGACGCCCTCAGACCCCGCGCAAATGCGAGCCGATTTCGAAACCCTTCATCGCCAGCGGTTCGGCTTTGTCTCGCCCGAAAAAGCCATCGTCGTTTCATCCGTCATGGTCGAAGCATCCGGCGGCGGCGAACCCATCAGCGAGCCCGAGCTGCCCTTGCAGCCAGCCGATAGCGCTCGTCCCGATGACGACACCCTGTTTTTCTCGCATGGCCAGTGGCACGAAGCCTACGTGTATCACCGGGCGAACTTAAAGCCAGGCCATCGCCTCGCGGGTCCCGCTCTCGTCATCGAAACGCACCAGACCGTCGTCGTCGAACCGGGCTGGCTGCTGTGCGTCACCGCTCACGATCATCTCGTCATAAAGCGCATCGCGCCCGTCACAACGCACCAAACGTGGCGAACCGGCGCGACCGCTCCGCCCGA
>JANLYB010000277.1:0-1795 GCA_031365425.1 Hyphomicrobiaceae bacterium | reverse complement strand
CTATCCGATCACGACTGTGGTCTCGAAGCAGTTGCTGCCGGTTTTCGACAAGCCGATGATCTATTACCCGCTCTCCACGCTCATGCTGAGCGGCATACGGGACATTTTGATCATTTCCACCCCGCAAGACCAGCCACTGTTTCAGCGCCTGCTCGGCGACGGCTCTGACCTCGGGCTGCGGTTCTCCTATGCCAGCCAGGAGCATCCCCGTGGGCTTGCGGATGCATTCATCGTCGGCCGTGAATTCGTCGGAAGCGACAGCGTTGCCCTCATTCTGGGCGACAATATTTTTTACGGCCACGGCCTGGCTGAAATGCTCGTGCGCGCCTGCTCTCAGGAAAAGGGCGCCACGATCTTCGCATCCGTCGTCAACACGCCCCAGGATTACGGTGTCGTGGAACTCGGTGAGGAAGGGCGGGCCATTTCGATTGAAGAGAAACCGCTCAAGCCGAAATCCAACATGGCCGTCACGGGACTCTATTTCTACGACAACGACGTTCTCGACATTGCGGCATCGATCAAGCCTTCGGCCCGCGGCGAACTGGAGATCACGGACGTCAATCGCATCTACATGGAGCGCGGCGATCTGTTCGTGCAGATCCTGTACAGGGGGTTCGCATGGCTCGACACCGGCACGCATGCGTCTCTGGTCGAGGCCAGTCATTTCGTGCAGATCCTCGAGCAGCGCCAGGGCTTGAGGATCGCCTGCCTCGAGGAGATTGCGCTGCGCCTGGGCTATATCTCGCTCGATCAATTTTACCAGATCGCCCAGCGGACCGCCAAAAGCAGCTACGGCGAGTATCTGTTATCTGTCCACGAATCGTTCGCACGAACCAAACGATAAACGGCGGAGCCGATGAGCATTCGGCTGTTTTCGGGAGCAACCCCCGACCCGGAAAACGAAAACCCCGCCAACTCATCGAGTTGACGGGGTTATCTTGGTTGCGGGGATAGGATTTGAACCTATGACCTTCAGGTTATGAGCCTGACGAGCTACCGGGCTGCTCCACCCCGCGTTAAACCTTTGCCTTGCCCTTTCGAAAAACCGGACCGGAAGCGAAAGCCGCCAACGCTTTTGGGCGTCGATCGGTCCCGTCCAGAGGCTTCCTGAGAAGGCAACCCGGGCAATGCCCCTGGGTGCGAGCGGTATGTATCAACGCAAGCCTGCTTTGGAAAGGCCCATGGTGCGGTTTTTGAGGTTTTTGTGACGCCAAAACCGACCCAAAATGGCGTCGTGGAACCGCTCTTGCCATCAATGGCGTAAAAGCGGAGCTTTGGGGCAACAAAAGTCCGGAAAAGGGCGGACAAAACAAAAACTTGGGGGGACAGGCGTGACGGACACAGTCGATTTCGTGGTGGTGGGCGGCGGCTCCGGCGGCTGCGCGGTGGCGGGACGGCTTTCGGAAGATCCCCAGACATCGGTGGCGCTGCTGGATGCCGGCGGCAAGAACGACAATTGGGTGGTCACGACGCCGTTCGCGCTGGCGCTGATGGTGACCGGCACCATCAACAATTGGGCCTTCAACACCGTGCCGCAGGCCGGCCTCAACGGCCGCATCGGCTATCAGCCGCGCGGCAAGGGGCTCGGCGGCTCGTCCGCGATCAACGCCATGGTCTATATCCGCGGTCACCGCAGCGACTACGACCAATGGGCCTCGCTCGGCAATGCCGGCTGGTCGTTCTCCGACGTGCTGCCCTACTTCAAGCGCTCGGAGAACAACGCCGATTTCGGTGGCGAGTATCACGGCAACGACGGCCCGCTCGCCGTCAATAAACTGCGCACCGAAAATCCGGT
>JANLYB010000224.1:0-9983 GCA_031365425.1 Hyphomicrobiaceae bacterium | reverse complement strand
TCTCCGTCGTCTTCAAAAGATAGGGCGTCACTGCCGAAATGAGCACAGCTTTGGCAACCCGGGCGCCCTGGTGACGGCTCATATAGCGCGCCACCTCCCCGCCCCCCATCGAAAACCCGGCAAGCGTAACGTCTTGCAAGTCGAGCTTATCCATCACGGCCTTCAAATCGTCGGCCAGCGTATCGTAATCATACCCCCCTGGCGGATGATCGGAGCGGCCGAATCCACGCCTGTCGTAAGCGATGCACCGGACACCCTTCCCGGCCAGCTCCGTCATCTGGTATTCCCACATCCGCGTACTCAGCGGCCAGCCGTGGATCAGTACAAGCGGCTTCCCCTGTCCCGCTTCCTCGTAAAACAACTGAGACCCGTCCTGCACCTTCACATACGGCATTAGAAAACTCCTGAAACTGAAAGCAGCGCAAAAGATTCGCTCCGATCAAGTTCAACGCGGAGTTTCAACTGAGGTTCCCCGTCGGTCCTCAAACCCACAACTCCCCATCCAAATACGCCCGCCCCGCTGCCGACGCCGGCCCCGCAAAAAACGCTCTTGCTTCGCCGGCCTCCGCAACCCGCCCATTCGCCATGAACACGACCTCCGACGCCACACGCCGCGCCTGCCCGATATCGTGCGTCACCAACACCACCTTGGTCCCGCCATCCACCGCCGTCGCAATCAACCGCTCCACCGCCAGCGTCGAGGCCGGATCGAGACTCGCGGTCGGCTCATCGAGAAACAGCACCTCTGGAAACGACGCCAGCGCCCGCGCCATCGCCAGCCGCTGCTGCTCGCCACCCGACAACATCCGCGCCGGCGATTGAGCAAGTTCCGCTAACCCCGCCTGCTCCAGCACCAACTGAGCCGTCTGCCGCCGCGCAGCGCCCGGACGGTGCGACAGCACGAATTCGATGTTGGCTAGCACCGACCGCCGCAACAGCGTCGGCCGTTGAAACACCAGCGCCGACCGCCGCCCGGCAACATCATGATCGACACCAGCCCCCCAGATCACGCTTCCAAACGTCGGCGCAACCAGCCCATGCAACACGCGCAGAAGCAGGCTTTTCCCGGCCCCATTCGCCCCCATGATCACAGTCGGCCCGCCCGCCCCGATGATGAACGACACATCCTCAAGCAACGCCTTCCCCGTCCGCACAACGCCGATCCCGCGCGCCTCCAAGGGAAGCAGCCCTGCCGTGATCGGCGAATATCCTCCAGCCGTCATCGGCGAAAATCCCCCAGCCGGAATCGGCGAAAATCCCGGGACCTTCTCAAGCATAGGCGCTACCCGCCGCCGTCCGCCGCAGCAGCGCCACCGCCGCATTGATCGCAATGGCAATCCCGATCAAAATCGTTCCCAGCGCCAGCGCCAATGCCAAATCTCCCTTTGACGTCTCAAGCGCAATTGTCGTGGTCATGACCCGCGTCACCCGGTCGATATTCCCGCCCACGATGATGACCGCGCCCACTTCCGCAATCGCCCGCCCGAACCCCGCCAGAGCCGCCGTCAGCAGCGAATACCTGTCCTCCCAGATCAGCGTTGCAATCGTCTCCGCCCGCGACAGCCGCATCGACCGGAACCACTCGTCGTATTCCAGATGACGGTCCGCCAACGACTGCCGTGCCAGCGCCGCGATCAGCGGCGTCACCAGCACCGCCTGCGCAATGATCATTGCGGTGGGCGTATACAGCAACCCGAACACTCCCATCGGCCCCGCCCGCGACAGCATCAAATACACCAGCAACCCCACCACGACCGGCGGCAACCCCATCATCGCGCTCAACAGCGTCGTCACGATCCCCCTTCCAGGAAACCTCCCCACTGCCAGAAACGCCCCCAGCGGAATTCCAACGAGACAGCCGATACCCACCGCCGAGAGCGACACCCGCAGCGACAGCCACACAATCTCGGCGAGCCTCCCGTCCCCCGAAGTCAGCAACCCAAGCGCCAACGATAAAACCGACCCAAACTCAATCATCCACCCAAAAACCTCACCCACCAGCATTATTCCCTGCAAGCTATAACGCACTGCCCATCCCCCCCGCAATTGCCCCTGCGTACAAGCAAATCGTCAACGGCAGCCCACCCGCACAAGCTCCGTCATCCCGGCGTCATCGGACCGATGCCACCAAACAAGGCCGTTACCCAGTCAACCCTCAATAGGTCGCGAGCTATCGCCAAGCAAAGTTGCCAAGCGATCACCCAACATGGGACCCGTTTCCAACACTGAGCCCGCACCCTGACATTGCTTTGGCCGCCCATTGCGCTATTGCCTTGATGCAGTCCAACAAGAGCAACCGCAAGCATGGCCCGCCCGAAACAATCCCCCAAGCCCGCAGCCCCCGCCGAAGAACTGGCGGCACCGTCTGAACTCGAGCCCGCGCCCTCTCCCGCTGCCGCCCCCGCCGCGAATGCGGCAACTTCCCAAAGCGCCGAAGCCACGCCGTCAATGGCGCAATTCCTCGAAATCAAAACCGCCAACCCGGACAGCATCCTCTGGTACCGGATGGGCGATTTCTACGAACTATTCTTCGAAGACGCCGTCATCGCCTCGTCCGTCCTTGGCATCGTCCTGACCAAACGCGGCAAGCATCTAGGCCAGGACATCCCCATGTGCGGCGTCCCCATCCACCGCGCCGACGACTACCTCCAAAAGCTCATCAAACGCGGCTATCGGGTCGCTGTCTGCGAACAGATGGAAGACCCAGCCGAGGCCCGCAAACGCGGCTCGAAATCCGTCGTCCGCCGCGACGTCGTCCGCATCGTCACGCCGGGCACCATCACCGAAGAAGCGCTCCTCGACACCAAAGCCCGCAACTACCTGACCGCCCTCTTCGTCGCGCCCGGCCCCACAACCTCGCACCCCACCGCCCCCGAAGCCACCGTCGCCCTCGCCTCCCTCGACATTTCGACCGGCGAATTCGAAGTCGGCGAACTCGCAGGCTGCGACCTCCCCGGCGAACTGATCCGCCTCTCGCCCAGCGAAATTATCCTCACCGACGGCCCCTTCGCCGACAAACCCCTCCGCCGCTGGATCGAACTCTCCGGTGCCGCAGCCACCCCCGCACCCTCCGCCTCCTTCGACAGCCTGTCGGGCGAACACCTCTTGAAAGCCCGCCTCGGCGTCTCCGACCTCGCCGGCATCGGCACCTTCTCGCGCGCCCAGCTCTCCGCTATCGGCGCGCTGCTCAAATACGTCGACCTGACCCAGATCGGCCGCACGCCCGTCGTCCGCCCGCCGAAGATGACAGGAGTCGGTGCTATCCTCGTCATCGACGCCGCCACGAGATCGAGCCTCGAACTCGTCCGCACCGCGTCCGGCGAACGCACCAACAGCCTGCTCGGCGCCATCGACCGCACCGTCACCGGCGCTGGCTCCCGCGAACTCGCTGGCCGCATCGCATCCCCGCTCGCCGACGCCCGCGCCATCAACGCCCGCCTCGACTGCGTCGCCTTCCTCGCCAACGACGACCGCACCCGCGACTGGCTCCGCACCAGCCTGCGCCAAGCCCCCGACATCGCCCGCGGCGTCACCCGCTTAGCCTTCGGCCGCGGCGGCCCCCGTGATTTAGGCTGCATCCGCGACGGCCTCGAAGCCGCTAGAGCCTGCGCCCAAACGCTCCACCAGCAAGCCCAGCCCATGGGCCTGCCCAGCGACCTCACCGCCATCCTCAACGCGCTCACCGGCGTCCCACCAACCCTGAGCGAAGCCCTCAACGCTTGCCTCGTCGAAGACCTCCCCCACCTGCGCCGCGACGGCGGCTTCGTCCGCTTAGGTGCCCGCGCCGATCTCGACGAAGCCCGCCAGCTCCGCGACGACAGCCGCCAGGTCATGGCCGCCCTCGAAGCCAAATATGTCGAACAAACCGGCGTCAAATCCCTCAAGGTCCGCCACAACAACATCCTCGGCTTCTACATCGAAGTCACCGCCCTCAACGCTGGCCCGCTCCAAGCTGCCCCCCACAACGAAACCTTCCGCCACCGCCAGTCCATGGCCAATGCCATGCGCTTCACGACCGCCGAACTGATCGACATCGAAGGCCGCATCGCCGCCGCCGCCGACCGGGCATTAGGCCTCGAACAGGAAGTCTTCAACGAACTCGCAACGAGCATCGCCAAACAAGAACGCGCCCTCCTCGAAATGGCCCGCGCCCTCGCCGAACTCGACTGCATCGCGTCCCTTGCCGAAGTCGCCCGCGAACAGGCCTACGTCCGCCCCACCATCGACAACAGCGCAGCCTTCGCCATCCTTGGCGGACGCCACCCCGTCGTCGAGCAAGCCCTCGACGCCGCCAAGTCCGGCGCGTTCATCGAAAACGACTGCATCCTCGGCCGCCCGCCCGCCTCCAGCCTCAGCCCCGGCATGGACGAAGGCGACGGCAATAGCAGCGGCAGCAAACCCGACGCCCGCATCTGGCTCGTCACTGGCCCCAACATGGCCGGTAAATCGACCTTCCTGCGCCAGAACGCACTCATCGCCCTGATGGCCCAGATCGGCAGCTACGTCCCGGCCCGTTCCGCCCACATCGGCACCGTCGACCGCCTGTTCTCCCGCGTCGGCGCGTCCGACGACCTCGCAAGAGGCCGCTCCACCTTCATGGTCGAAATGGTCGAGACCGCCGCCATTCTAAACCAGGCGACCGAACGCTCCCTCGTCGTCCTGGACGAAATCGGCCGAGGCACCGCCACCTTCGACGGCCTCTCCATCGCTTGGGCAACCGTCGAATTCCTCCACGACCGCTCGAAATGCCGTGCCCTGTTCGCCACCCACTACCACGAGCTGACGGCCCTCGCTGGCCGCCTCTCCGGCGTCTCCAACGTCACCATGGACGTGAAGGACTGGCAGGACGAAATCGTCTTCCTCCACAAGGTCAAACCCGGCGCTGCGGAAGCAAGCTACGGCATCCAGGTCGCCAAACTCGCAGGCCTCCCCAAACCCGTCATCGACCGCGCCCGCGAGGTCCTCACCCTGCTCGAAAAGAACGAGCGCAAAAAAGGCGCAACCCCCGCCTCCCTCGACGACCTTCCCCTATTCGCTGCATCCCGACCCAAAGGCCAAACCGATGGCCCAAGCAAACCCTCCGCCGCCGACATCGCCCTCGCCGCCCTCAACCCCGACGACCTAACCCCCAAAGCCGCCCTCGACGCCCTCTACAAACTGAAAGCCCTCGCAGCCCAGAAAACCTGATCCCAACGCCCTCCTGAGAACAACGCCCACTTCCCCCCTCTCCCCTGGGGAGAGGGCCGGGGTGAGGGGTGGTCACATTACGAGCGTGAGGGGCAGTCGCACCACGGACCCGTAGATCGGCTTAAGCGCCCTTGCGCCCGCGACTCCTTAGAAGTCCCTTAAGGGAATCCAATACGTCACCAACCGCATCAAACACCTTCGCCCCCGGAGGGCGATCCCAGACGAGCAGGTGCCTCTCATCGCGCCGTCGCGTAAGCAAACCAAAGCGCAATCACACCAAGCGCCAGCGCAAGTACACGCCGCGTCAGCCGCACTCTGACAGGATCATCGAAGAATGGTTTCGCCGTCCCCGCCAACCCTACGATTGTGCCGTGAATGGCCGTCGCGATGCTCACATAAATCAACGTCAAAAAGAGCGCTTGCCCGGGCACCCCGGCCCTCGGTTCTACAAACGCCGGCAGCACCGCAACATAAAATACAGCTGCTTTTGGATTGAGCAGATTGGTCACCAGACCGCGGACAAAAAACACCGTGTCCGCCTCCTCGCCGGGAACGGACGCCCGAGCGCCTTCGGTGCCGTCAATCCACCCCTCCCGGGCAAGCCACAGAAGATACCCAACGCCGCCCCAGCGCAGCGCCTCATAAAGCAAGGGTGAACCTGAAATCAGCGCCGCCATCCCAAGTGCCGCACCAAGTCCCAGCACCAGCAGCCCCAGCGCAATTCCGGCCGTCGCCGCAAAACCCGCCCGCCGTCCATTCACCAAGCTCAGCATCGCAAGATAGGCCATGTTCGGCCCAGGCGTCAGCTCGATAACGGCGCAAGTCGCGAAGAACGCTGCCAGCGTTTCAAGCGTCACCGGCATGGCGATCCTCAGCGGCCCGGACGAATGAGCCGCACCCCCTACAAAATGAACTTGCTCAAATCGACATTCTTCGCCAGCGCACCCAACCGCTCACCGACATACGCCGCATCCACCACCAGCGTCTGCCCGCTCTTATCCGACGCCTCAAACGAGATGTCTTCCAACACCCGCTCCAGCACCGTCATTAACCGCCGCGCGCCGATATTCTCAATGCGCGAATTCACATCCACCGCCGTATCGGCAATCGCGTCGATCCCGTCCGGTGTGAACTCCAACGTCACCCCTTCCGTCGCCATCAGCGCCACATACTGCTTGATCAAACTCGCTTCCGGCTCCGTCAAAATCCGCCGCATATCTGCCCGTTCCAGCGCTTGCAACTCGACCCGGATCGGTAAACGCCCCTGCAATTCCGGCAGCAGGTCCGACGGCTTCGACACATGAAACGCGCCCGATGCAATGAACAGCACATGGTCCGTCTTCACCGGCCCATACTTCGTCGCAACTGTCGTGCCCTCGATCAGCGGCAGCAAATCCCGCTGCACGCCTTCGCGCGACACATCGGCCCCGCCCCGCCCGCCGGCATCCGACCGCGAGCAGATCTTGTCGATCTCATCCAGGAACACGATGCCATTGTTCTCAGCCGCCTTGATTGCCTCCCCCGCGATCTGATCCGTATCGATCAGCTTGTCGCTCTCTTCCGCGATCAGCAGCTCGTAACTATCCCGAACCAGAACCTTGCGCGTTTTCGTCCGCCCGCCCATCGCCTTGCCAAGCATCTCGCCCAGGTTGATCGCCCCGAACGACGCCCCCGGCTGGCCCGGAATTTCAAACATCGGCAACCCGCCACCCGAGTCTGAAACCTGCAGCTCGATCTCGCTGTCGTTCAACTCGCCCGCGCGCAGCTTCCGCCGGAATGATTCCCGCGTCCCCGGCTGCGCACCCGGCCCGACCAGCGCATCCAACACCCGGTCCTCCGCCGCCTTCTCCGCTCGCGCCTTAACGTCCTTGCGTTTCGATACCCGCACCAGCCCGATGGCAACCTCGACGAGATCGCGCACAATGCTGTCCACATCGCGGCCGACGTACCCCACCTCGGTAAACTTCGTCGCCTCGACCTTGAGGAACGGCGCACCCGCAAGCCGCGCCAGCCGCCGCGAAATCTCCGTTTTGCCGACCCCCGTCGGCCCGATCATCAGGATATTCTTGGGCTGAACCTCCTCGCGCAGATCGCCCGTGATCTGCTGCCGCCGCCACCGGTTGCGCAAAGCAATAGCGACCGCCCGCTTGGCGTCCCCCTGCCCAACGATATAGCGATCAAGTTCGGATACGATTTCACGCGGCGAAAAAGACGTCATGCAATTCTCTCATACGGTGGCAAGTTACGTTTCCAGGTTTCACCCGAAAGCGCGCTCATAAGCACAGAACGGATATGGCGCCAGCCCACCCCTAACACAATGATGAGAACGCCCAAAAACAACAGCGTCGGCAGCAGGTAATACGATGGCGTGGAACCCGCCAGCTTCGACAGCGTATAGGCCAGCGCCGAACCGAGATACCCAAGCCCCGCCACCAGCAACGCCCGCCGGTCCACAATCAGCGCAATCACGCTCAGAGCAAACACCAGCAGCACGACCACCGCCACGGCAGAACCCGTCACCTCCGCCTGCCCCGTCGCACGCATCCCCGGCCACAACGGATGGCTCATCAGCGGCCCCGCCAGCGAATGCACAATCAGCGGCGCGGCGATCAAATGCAGCCAGAACCCGCAGTCAGCCCGCAACGTCAGCCGCTCCGGGTCCGACATATCAAACGACATCGCCCAGGCGAACACGCCAACTCCAAGCAGCAGCGCCGCGATCCGCAGCAACGAACCCACGTTCGCCTCCGCAATTCCTAACGGCCCGGTCGCAACCGCACTGACCAACGACAGGACCAACCCAACTCCCGTCAACGCCAGCACAAACAACGAAAACGGCAACCGGAACCGCCAATAGTGGAGCCCAACGACCACCAGCGATGCCGCAAACGCCACGCTCGCCCCAAACGACCCTGCTAGAGCGGCAGCATTCGTTGCCAACATCGCAACAATGAGAATACTTGGCGCAACCAGCTTCAACTTGCCCGTCAGATACTCGGCCAGCCCCCACATCGCCACGAGCCCAACGATGGGCCACGACCCCAACGCAATCCCCAGCAACAGCACCCCAATGGCAATAAAGAAATCGTTGAACCCGCCCATCAGCCGGAAGCGCTCTTCCCGCCCCACCGCAAACAACCGCGACCGGTGCCGCTGAGCCGCAATCCCCTCAAGCGCGCTCGCCTGATCCTGGGTAATGATCCCAGCCTTCACCGCCTCGGCAACATCCTCAGCCCGCAACATCAAATCCCCAATTCAATTTGGCGCAAAAATCTTCAGCCCAACAATTCCGCCTATCAGCATCGCCAGACATACCATGCGCATCATTGAGGCGGGCTCTTGATAAAACGCGATTCCGATGACCACCGTCCCAGCCGCCCCGATCCCCGTCCACACCGCATACGCCGTCCCCAGCGACACCCCCGCCAGCGACCGGCTCAACAAATAAAAGCTCAACACCCCCACCGCGATGCAGACCACCGACGGCCACAGTTTCGAAAATCCATCCGTATAACGAAAAAGCGTCGTCGCCGCGATCTCACACGCCCCAGCAATCAGCAAATACGTCCAGGCCATGTGAACACTCCGATCCCATAATTCTTGCACGTTTCGCCGAGCCCACTCCCCTCACTCCATGGCCGGGCTTGACCCGGCCATCCAGGGGCCGCACGGCAAAGCCTTTTGTGTGGCCCTGGATGGCCGCCTCGGATGGCGGCCATGGAGAGGAGGAGTTAACTTTCAAGAAATACGCGAGAGCCCAACACGTCACTTCGTCGACGCTAAGCTCTCCACCACCAGATTGGTGTTCGTATAGACGCAAATCTCCGCCGCGATCCCCATCGCCTTGCGCGCAATCTGCTCGGCTTCCATCGGCTGATCGATCAGCGCCCGCGCCGCAGCAAGCGCATACATCCCACCCGATCCGATCCCAGCCAAATGCCCCTCCGGCTCCAGCACATCCCCCGTCCCGGTCAGCACCAGCGTTGTCGAAGCATCCGCCACGATCATCATCGCTTCCAGCCGGCGCAGATACCGGTCCGTCCGCCAGTCCTTGGCAAGCTCGACCGCCGCCCGCGTCAACTGCCCCGGAAACTGCTCCAGCTTTGCTTCGAGCCGCTCAAACAGCGTGAACGCATCCGCCGTCGCCCCCGCAAATCCGCCGATCACGTCGCCCCGCCCCAGCGTCCGCACCTTTTTGGCGTTATGCTTGATGACAGTCGCGCCCAGGCTCACCTGTCCATCCCCGGCAATCACCACCTGCGATCCCTTACGAACCGTCAAAATCGTCGTCATGCGCCTGATCCGTTCACAAAAAACTTCAGGCCCTCACATAAGTCCTCTGCCCCCATTCGGCAATCGCGCTCCCTCCACGCCGCAAACAACGCCCCCTCCATTAACGTCATCCCGGCGTCATCGCACAGCGATGCTCCGCATCGACGGCCGGGACCCAAGCATCTCAATTTTTATCGACGCCCTTCCCTGCAAGGAGCCACGCCGCTTCCTTCCCGCTCCCCCTTGCGGGGAGGGCCGGGGTGGGGGTAACTCGCAAGGCCGCGAACCGCAGGAGCAGCCTCCATGCCCAAATTCTCCGCCAACCTCACGTTCCTGTTCACCGAACTCCCGTTCATGGCTCGCTTCGCCGCCGCTAAGGCGAACGGCTTCGACGCCGTCGAATACATCTGCCTATTCGACCACGAGCCCGAGGCCCTCGCCGAACACCTCCACCGCCACCACTTGAAACAAGTCCTGCTCAACGTCCCCCACGGCGACTGGGCCGCAGGCGAACGCGGCATCGC
>JANLYB010000187.1:0-7177 GCA_031365425.1 Hyphomicrobiaceae bacterium | reverse complement strand
CCATACCGAACCGAATTCTTACTTATTGGGTTCGGAATCCGCGTGGGGTTGGTGGGGCGGCCACGCGCAAAGAAAAATGAATACTTCGCTCGAACCCGCAACCAGCCAAACTGACCCAGTTCGTCAACCGGAACCCTCACGTGGTGCGATGAGCCCAATCTCTCATGAGCCTTCAGGGGCGGCGATAAGTTTGTCCGAAATTTCTTGTAGGGCGCAATAGCCCCTTGGCGTATTGCGCCGGCGTGCGGCACGAACAGCCGGTGCAGCCCAGCCCCGAAGCCATCCGTCATGCCTGCAGGCAAAGCGCGGCATCCTGCCATCCGCGACCTTACGGCAGGCATTAAGTGCCAGCCCCGCCTATTCTTCTGGTACGTTCACGTGAGTTCCAGCACGGTCTACTCGCGTGCGTTGTATTCAAATATCATTCCAGACACCACATTGAAACAGCTGCTTCAGATCAATGCGTTGATTGCGGTTGGCTAACGCGATAATCATCCTACGTATTAAGATTTGCCGTTAGAAAGTTAAGCTCTGCCGTTAGAAAGTAATGTGTTTTGTACAAGCAATTGCCGCCGCTCCTGTCGAGCGCACCATCGTATGTTCGATATTTCGCGGTACTCGCCCTGGCAACCTTCATCGGCTATCGGCTGACCACCCTGCTGGCCGCTGACATCGTCTCGACGCAAGCATCCCGTCCCAACGAACCGCGCGAATTCTCCCGCGTCGAGATCATTATGCACGCCCGCGACACTGCTTACGTACAATTGCCAACTCAACCGGCCGTCCTGCCGCTGCACGTCGAAGAACCTAAAGTTCTGGCATCCAATCTCGCCGTCGGAATCGACCGAGCCGAATCCAATGATGCCGCCGTTCACGGCGATGAACGGTCAAACCAAACCACCCGGCAAATCGCATCGATCCGCGCCCCGTCCGCGAAGGTCGATATCAACCGCAAGACCCGCGCGACTGCAATCACTGCCAGACTGGAACAGCCGAAAATCACTGCCCAGATCGAACCCGAACTCCAGAAATCCCGCTCGCCCGTGCCTGAGCCGCAGGTCGAAGCCATCGCATCCCTAAAAGCCGCCGTGCAGGCCGAAACCTCAGCCAAATCCGAGCCCATCAGCAAAAAGCTCGCACGACGCGCTCCCAACGCCGGCGAACTTGTGCGCATGCAATTGCTCAATCAGATCTAATCCTGGTCAGCACACACCACCCGTTCTGATACGCGGGCCCGGAACTAAGAGCCATACGATAACTCTGGATGACCGCTAGCTTCCGCATTAGGCTATCAATTTTAGCGTGATTGTCGAAAGGGGCTGCGTTATGCGTTGGGTCGTCGCCCTGCTGCTCACACTTTTCGCCGCCTGCCCCGCCACCGCCCAATCGGGCCGCATCGATCGTGTGGAACTGATCAGCATCGGCACCTACAAACGTGTCGGCGAATTGAAGACGATCGCAACCAAAGACATTTCGACCGGCCAGCGCACGGAAGCCAATTGGGAGCTCGTCCGCGAAACCAATACGATCACCGCCCGCTCCGATGTCACCTTCGGCGCCACCTTCAAATTCGTCGGCAAACCCAAGGACGGCGACGCCAAGATCCGCGTCGTCTGGCACTACCCCGAGCCCGGAATCACCAATCCAGCGACCGGCAAAACCAAGCTCAGCGATGAATACGAGACCACCCAGCGCCTGGGCGTCGAAGCATCCTACTGCTGGGTCCTGTCGACGACGTATACCCACGTGCCCGGCACGTGGCGGATTGAACTGTGGCAGGGAGACCGCCGCGTCACCAGTCAGTCCTTCAAAATCGTTACCGACAAATGCCGCCTTGGCTCAGGCGACGAAGCGATCAAAGCCTGCGACGAGCAGATCGCGGTCAACGGCGAAGACGCCGTCGCTTATTACAATCGCGGCAGCGCGTACAAAGCGCAAGGCGGCCTCGACTTGGCCCTCGCCGACACCACCAAGGCCAAGGAACTCGACCCCAAGAACTTCTCCTACACCCGCGCCCTTGGCCTGATCCGCTACGGCCAAGCCGACTTCAAAAGCGCCGCTACGGAATTTCTGCGGGCCATCGAGTTGAAAGACGACGCCTATACGATGCTGTTCCGCTATCTCGCCCGTTCCCGCGCCGGCGAAGCAGCCAGCGAGGAACTCGAAGCCAACGCCGGCCGCCTGAAGACCAAGCAATGGCCCTACGCCGCAACGGAACTCTACCTCGGCAAGCGCTCTCCCCAGGCCACCATCGATGCTGCCGGCAACGACGAAGAACGCTGCGAAGCCCAGTTCTACGTCGGCCAGTGGTACCTCGCGAAAGGCAATACATCCGACGCTAAGAAATTCCTCGAAACCGCAATCGCCATCTGCCCCAAAGACTTCATGGAAGCCGAAGCCGCCACCGCCGAACTCAACGCCCTCAAGCGTTGAACGCTGCCGGCATCCCCAAACGCCCCCGATACCGCACCAGCAACCCGCCCGTCGGAAACCGCGCCGACACATCGAACTGGAACACATCATCCCGCGCGCTTTCAACTGCCTCGATGCGCGGATGCAAAACCCGCGGCAACGGCACCCCCAACACAGAACACCGCACCAACTCAAGCCGCAGCCCTGCCCCATCCGCCAACAACCCGAACCCCATCGTCATCGGCCCAGCCCGCTCGCACAACAGGCCGCCCGCCGCCCACTGCCGCGTCGAAAACGGAGCCATCCCGGCAAACCCGCGCGACCAGATCTCCCCGTCGTCGTCTGGCCTGACCTCATACCGGAAACCATCCCGCATCCCGTCCGTCGCCGGTGGCAATCCCCCCATCCATCCGCAAATCCGCGCCATTAAGCCCGGCCCGCGCTCGACCTGACACTGGCCCCTCCACACGCACGACGCCGTCACGTCATGCAACCGCTGCACCGCCTCCGGCAACACGTCAAACCGCGCACCCAGCACCCGCCGGTACAGCGCCGCACCGCTCACGATACCACCGTCGCCGTGATATCGAGCCCCGCCGCCTCGGCCATGAACTCCCCAAGCATAATCGCCTCGAAACATGCCATCGCGCCAGTAGGCACAGCCTCGCCGCGCACCAGCTTCCGCGCCAAAATTACACTCGCAATCGCCGGAATATACGGCCCATACCCACTCCCCGCCACCAAATGCCAGCTCACCTTCCGCGCCGCGCCATCGCTCCCGCGCCCGGTCATAGCAACCATCATTCCCCCTCGGTCACTTCCCAGCCGCGCCCCCCACGTCTTGGCGCGCATCAACGGCCCGCTCCACGCCGCCAAATCCGCAATCACCCCGGCCCGCACCAGCCAGGACGCCGCCCACAGCCCCAAATGAAACGGTGCCACCTCGACGCCCGCCCGCATCACCACCGTCCCAACACCCGGATACAAATCCAGATCCGGCACCTCGCAGTACCCCATCAGCCGCGACCCCAGCCCAGCGATCCCAACCCGCTTCAATCCCTGCCAGCCATAAACGGTCCGCGCCGCCCCGCCGATCCGCATTGAAATCGGCTTGCCCACATACCCAAGGATCGATTTGACCGTCGCCTCCCCCGGCTGAAAATGGTTCCCCGGCGAAACCGCAATCTCAACCGCGTCCAGCCGCGCAAACTCACCCTGAAACGCTGCCACCGCCGCCGACGACACCCCAGGCACCGTGCTCGCTCCGCTGATGACACTTACACCAGCCGCCTTCGCTGCACCGTCCAGCGCAGCGATCCCGGCCACAAACGCCCGTCCATCCGCCAGATCGATGTAATGACAGCTAGCCTCGATACAGGCGCGCGCTAGCGCGTAATCCGCCCCCTGAAACGGCCCCGACGCATTGATGACAACACGCGCCCGCAGCACCACCAACTCCGCCGCCGTCACCCGCGCCGCATCAACCGCTGCACTCTCAACCTCACACGAAAACTGCGCCCCCAACTTGGCAGCCGCCTCACGCGCCCGCTCCGCCGATCGGCCCGCAACCACGACCTCGCTACCGCCGCCGCGCACCAGCCGTTCGGCGACCCGCGCGCCGAACGCCCCATACCCGCCAACAACGACGATCCGCCCCGCGCCTGTCACGCCCTATGACGCCTTCAACTTCTCGATGATCGCCACATACTTAGCCATCGCATCCTCCCGCGACATACCCTCGATCGCCTCCCAGGCATCGAACTTGGCGCAAGCCACCCGGTCAAACATATCGGGCCGTTCGCCTTTGACGTCGCCCTCGGTCGCTTGTTTGAAATTGGCATAGATCGCCAGCAGCGTCGTATTGTCCGGCCGCTTGGTCAGCGTCTTCGTCGCCGCCACAGCTTCATCAAACCGGCTCTTTAATTCGCTCATGTTCGCTCCTCTTTCATTCAGATGGTACATCTATGTACATAACTCACAGATAGATAAATTCCATCCCGCATTTGTTCCCCTCCCCCTTTGCGGGGTGGGGTTTGGGGTGGGGGGCAGCAATAGCCCGTTCTTGACCACTCTAGCCGCGCCGTGCGAACCAACACCCATCAACTCACACAGCAGGAAAGCCGGCCATGAAACTCGTCCGATTTGGTGCAGCCGGTCACGAAAAGCCCGGCCTCGTCGATAGCGCAGGCACCATCCGCGACCTGTCCGCCCACATTCCCGACATTACCGGGGAAACGCTCTCGCCCGCCTCCCTCGCCAAACTCGCGAAAATCCACCCGGCCTCGCTTCCCGCCGCGCCCACCGGCGTCCGCATTGGCGCACCCGTCGCCAAAGTCTGGAACTTCATCGCAATCGGCCTGAACTTTTCCGACCACGCCGCCGAAACCGGCTCTAAGATCCCGCCAGAACCGATCCTGTTCAACAAGGCCGGAAATTGCATCGTCGGCCCCAACGACGACATCATGATCCCGCGCGACAGCAGCAAACTCGACTACGAAATCGAGATCGCCTTCGTCATCGGCACCCGCGCCCGCTACGTCGAGGAAAGCCAAGCCCACAACTACATCGCCGGCTACACCATCTGCAACGACGTCTCCGAGCGCCATTGGCAGGTCGAGCGCAAAGGCCAATGGGTCAAAGGCAAAGCCTTCGAAACCTCGGGCCCCGTCGGCCCCTGGCTTGTCACCGCAGACGAAATCCCCGACCTCAACGCGCTCGCCATGACCCTCGACGTCAACGCAGAGCACCGCCAGAACGGCACCACCGCGAACATGATCTTCAAGATCCCGTTCCTATTAGCCTACGTGACCCAGTTCATGGTCCTGGAACCCGGCGACATCGTCACCACCGGCACGCCCGCCGGCGTCGCCCTCGGCATGAAGCCGCCCATATGGCTCAAAGCCGGCGACGTCCTCACCCTCACCATCGACCGCCTCGGCACCCAACGCCAAACCGTCGTTCCGTTTAAGATGTGATTGTTCAAAGCCCGTAAGTTGCAATAGCGCAGCGTATTGCACCGGCTTCCCGTGTCGCACGATGGCGCAATACGCCAAGAGGCTATTGCGCCCTACATCTCACAAACTACACCTACTGCAACGTCGGCTTACCATTCCCGGCCTGAGGAGCTTGCGCATGCTGCCCAGACCCACCATGCAACGCCTGACCGAACTGGTTCCAAGACCCTTCCGAATTACGCGGATTGGCACCCATCGCCTTGCGCAATTGGCGCGCCGCAACCAGCATCCCATGATCACGCGGCGCCAAAGCGCCTTCCGCATCGCTCGGCTCCAGCGCCTGCACGATCTCCACCAGCAACTGCTCATAAGGGCCATGCGGCATCAGCATCAGCACCGGCCAGTTCTGATCCACGTCCTCGAACGCATTTTTCAAGCGCTGCCGGTTGAGCGAGTCGCCAGCCCCCAGCGAACTTTCGAGCGCGTAGAACGCGCTATCCATCGCCATCCGGGCTTCCTCATCCCGCTGCGTTAGCTCGGTATCGAGCGCCTGATTGGCGCGCCGGGCCCGCGAGAACGCCTCGCTTGCAGATGCAGCCGCACCGAACGCCTGACCCGATAGATTGTAAAACAAGTTCGGATCGATCCCGAGCGCTGCAATCAAACTGCCCACGAACTCGCGATAGCGCTCATGCTCGCCCGGCCCCGGATCGTTTGCCTGCCCCGCAGGCATCAGAAACGCTGGAATATCAGGCTTGCCCTGCGGCTCAGACGCCTGCGGACCCTGCAGCGCACGCTGCTGTGGCGATTGCGGACCAGCCACGCGCGGCACCTGACCATTCAGAGCCCCTCCCTCAAGCGCGGCATGCCCGGAGGCCCGCGCCGCAACCTCGCCGAAAAACCGCCGGCGCGACACATCGAAAGCCGCGGTGTCAGGCAAGCTATGCGCCGACAGCATCAACAGCGTCTCATACAAATCCGGCCGCACATAAAACCGCCCGGCCTCCGTCTTGTCGGACGCCACCGCATCGACGCCGGCTCCCGCGTTCATCACCCGCTTCACGATCCGCGCGTCGTAAGCGTCCGCAGGCGCCGACAACTCACCAAGCGATAGCGTCGACGTAAACCCATCCACCGGCTTCATCGGATGCAAATGCCCGATGACGATGTCGGCGTGCTCATGAATGTGCGGCTTCAACGAATCGGCGATGATGCGCTCCAATCGCGCCCGAACCCCATGCGCCTTGTCCGCCTTGAAGTGCCGGTCGCAGACCGAAGCTAGATACTCGCGCAACTCAAGCCGCACGCGATACTTCTCCGGATTGCGCGACACCATCTCGACGGCGTGAATATCTGCTCCCGCCGTCAGCACCACACGGATGCGATCCGCCGTCACCCGGTCCATTGTTCGCGGATCAAGTTCGACCTCGGCTGAGAAGCCATCCGTATTCGTGATCGGCCGCATCGCCCGCAGAACGAGATTCGCCGTATCGTATGGCAAGCCGCCCAGCGCCGCATTGATAGTGCCTTCCAGTTGCTCGGCCGACCGCGACTTGGTGCTGGGCATATCCGACAGCGGCGAGCGTACGGCGTTCGCGCCAAACAGTCCCGACATGAACACGAGACTGTCGATGGCAATCGCAATTGCGAGCGCGAGATAAGCGAGCCGGTTGCCGTCCTGGAACGCGTTCCACGTCACTACGAACCGGTGAGCCTTGTCGTCGCGATTGAGTTCGATGAAGTTGATCTTAGTCCGCAGCGCATCGGTCTCTTTCGACGGCAACCCGCTATCGGCCAAGCACTTGCGCGCA
>JANLYB010000181.1:0-2668 GCA_031365425.1 Hyphomicrobiaceae bacterium | reverse complement strand
CGTCGGGCCGCACGTCGCTAAGACACAGCTCTCGCTCTCGTGTTTTTGCGACATCAGTTCACTCGAAGTCTGTCGGCGCCCTGACTCGTCGTCTGGTGCTCTGTCGCAACCAACGTCTTCTCCAATCGCGCCAAGCATGCGGACGCGGGGTGACACCTGATGCTGTAGCCGGACTTGCGGGCAAGTTCGAGGATGCGCTGGTTACTCATCAGCGTCTCGCCCGTGAGGCGCCGCACGCCCGCAACAATCGCGATGTCGTGCAAGCGGCAAAGTAGCGATTTGGCAAGTCCGAGCCCGTGCCAGTCGTCGGCGACCGCCACTGCCAGCTCGGCGCTCTTGCTATCGGTGTCGACCACGTAGCGCGCCTCGGCAATGAGGATCGCCGACCCGTCGCGCACGATCTCGGCGACGAGTGCCATATGGGTGCGATAGTCGATCCGCGTCAGTCGCTCGAGCACATCCTCAGACAGCTCCCGAAGACCACTCAAGAAGCGGAAGTTGCGGGATGCAGGAGAGAGCCTTTTGACGAACCCTTGGAACTTGGCGGCGTCGAGCGGCAGAATAGGGCGCACCGTAACGGCGTGTCCGTTGGCCAGCTCGACCTTCTCGACCAGGTCGAACCGATAGTGATCGGACGGCACCTTGCTCACGAGGCTGCCGAAAGGCATCGGTCGCAGTCCCGACCGGCTAGCAGGGGTACTCATGATCTCTCCTCAGGGGCTTAAGGCTGATGCACTTTGTGGGACGGCGCGTTCGGCGTGCATTTACCGCCCCCCGCTTCGTTCCGGGGGTGATGGCCCGCCTTTCGATGTCTGGATCTTGCGATGTCGCAGGGCGGAGATCTGTGAAGGGAGTCACATACGCGCAAAGTGTACTCTGAATTGGCCCGTCAGGCACTGCTTGGCGGGCTTTTCGATTTCCGTCAGCGCGAATTCAGTGAAAAACGACGACCAGCCCGTCGTCGTTCTCACTCGAGCATTGGGTTGAGTTTTGAGGTCGGCGCGCGCGTTGCTCTTGCTGACGCCGTATCGATCTCGGCAAACCAGCAATATGACCAAAAGACCGGGATCTAGCGCCGACGCCGTCGGCCGGTCCTGGCCCCAAGCCGACATCGTGCCGACGCGTAACACCAGTGTTGCGAACGAGCAGCCGACCGGACTTGTGTGCTTGTGCACCGCAACAATTCAGGGGCTCAAGTTGCGCCTTGCCTGCACGGCTGCTTTACATTCAATACCGCTTCCGTTCTCAATCTACGCGACGGGCCAGGGGCGGTCGAAATTAGCAGCGGCGAATAGTCCGCAGCATCTATCGAGTTGCAATCTTGCAAAAAATTATCCGCATTCTCAAGCTCCATCGCTGTGGAGGGGATTAGACAGAGCCTATGCAGGCGCGCAACGAAAGTGAGCGGCCCCGATATTCGTCACCTGCCATGGACATCGGCCGCCAGTGATTTTCGCCACCACCATCATACGTTAACAATCTGAAGCCGCTGACAGGTCCCGCTATGGAGGTCTTGCCTGATTTTCTTGCGACGTTCCAGAATCGGGTAGCGGAATTGTCCGGTTGGCGGCCTGATCCGCATACCAAGGACGCACGTTCCGCGCCGTAGCTTCCGTGAGCCCCCCAACTGTCAGGAACGAAAACTGGCACGAAACAGGATGGTGGGGGAAGCGCATTCGACTTCGTTCAGCGCGCGCGTGAAAAAGGGTTGTCGTCATATCGGCCGTCGACCATAGTCTTCTGGTCCCAGCAATGAATGGATGCCCGAAACATGAGTGAACCAGATGCACAACATGAGGTTTCCCCGGGCGCACCCAGCGGGCACGATCGGCCTCCAGGTCAGGAGCCTCCCAGGGGCAAGAAGCCTGGCTCCTCTCAGGGCACCTGGATTGGAATTGCCGGCGGGTTCGTGATCGCTGGAATAGCCGCCATCGTCGTATTGCCCGGCCTCCGCAGCGATAAACCGGCTAGCCTTGGCGAGGAATCCACTCTGGAAGTGCTTATCCCAGCCGACATCAATGCAGCCCTTCCTACCCTCGATCCCGGCACTTCGAAGGCAGCGGTGGATGACGCGAAGAACTGCAAGGCGCCGCTGGCATGGGTGACGTTGACGCAACGACCGAGCGGGCATGGCGGCATGGTGCGCGTCCGTTCGGGGTCATATCTGTCGCCGCCGATCAAGCTCACCCCCATCCCTCAGCGCATAGCCATTCCCTATCCCGCCCCTTATCCGACGGGCCGTGGCGTTCTTACATTGGTCGGCGAGGCGGACCAGGTGGGGTTCTACCTGACGCCCGGGGGCGTTCACGAGGTAAACGGCACGTATTCCGTCAACGTGCATTGGCAGGTTCGCAACCCTTGCCCATGAATGCGCAAATGGGCGAACGCGACGCCGTGATCGGGAATTGCCGGCAATGAAAACCTTCTTCCGCAACCATCCGATGGTCGCCATGTGCATCGCCATGCTCGTGGCCGCGATCGCTACCCAGTGGATCCTCAATCCGAAATCCGGTCCCTTCAGCGCATTGACATGGGCGAACGCGTTCACGATCGGTGCCGTGCTTCTGATCATGGTTGCCGGGGTCGCGATGACCTACGTGGCGATGCGGCTCGCCAGCGATCCCACCGGATTCGGATTGGTCCCTGACGGCGAGGGCTATACGCCCGG
>JANLYB010000156.1:0-6578 GCA_031365425.1 Hyphomicrobiaceae bacterium | reverse complement strand
CGCAACGTATCGCGCCAACGTTCACCCGCGCCGATACCATGCAGATCAACAAAGACGTCGTCGCTGGTCCACCCGTTGGCCGACAGCCACTGCTGGAAGGCTAGTGCGAATACGTTGTCCTTGCTCGAATGCGAGATGAATAGGCGCGCCACCGTCAGCCCCCTCCCTGCTCCGTACACCAACTCCGCAGATTTCAATCATAGCCGGGGCTTTGTCGGTTGGGTAGAAGCTTGGATGCTGCCTGCAAAGACGCGGACTTTCGGCTTATTCTCCAGCAACAGACAGTGCCAGTGCGTGAGACCATGTCTCCAGCTGGCCCTCGGCTGACTCTTTGTCCGGACGCCACCACCGACGCGATCAGGGGATAAGCGGAAGAAGCCGCCAAAATTACCTGGATCGTCGGTTTTCTGGGGTATCGCTACGGTTCGGCCAGCGTAGGTCGACCGTCCTTGATGACCCCAAGCCGACATCGCCATCTACGCCAGTCACGTCGTCGACGTCCAGGGAAGGGGCTTCGACGCCAGCCGCCGATCAACTTTGGAGTTGGTGGGCGAAATTGCAATACTCTCGCGCAAGATTTGCGATAGCTGCCATAAACGTATGAGGGCGATCAATATTATAGGCCGCAACGTAAGGCACAGCAGGAAGCAATGGCTTGGTCCGAACGACGGTTAGCTTGCCTTCGTCGACTAACGGTTTGAAACAAGGCCACGGCAGGTAAGTAACACCTAGACCAGCCACCGTCATCCCGACAAGTGCCATCAAACTGTCAGTTGACAGCGTGCGCTCGAAGACAACACCTTCGGCTCTCAACCACTTATGATAGAAAACTCCGGAGCCTGATCGGCGGCCCTGAACGAGCAGCGGCAATTTTGAAAGCTCGGTAATCGGAACGCTACGGCGCGGCGCGACGTGGCCAGGCTTCACCATCCAGACGTTTTTGACTTCGCCCAGATGAACCATTGCCACGCTCGGATCGCTGAATGCTGCAGGGATAACGATGAGATCGAGACTGCCTTCGACAAGGCGCTCGTGCAACGTTCGGCTGTGCTCGACCTCCGGCTCCAGAGTAACCATCGGATAGGTTTGGCGAATTGCGGTCACAAGACGCGGGAGCCACGTGATCGCCGACAGTTCGGTAACACCTAACCTGAGCGAGCGATGTGGCGTCTCCCCGTCCTTCGCGTCGAGCATTCGCTGTTGTGTAGCCAGCATCTCTCTCCCCAGTGCCAGCAGATACTCCCCCTTCTCTGTAAGACGCGCTGTGCGGAGTTGGCGGTCGAACACCGAATGACCAGTTGCGAGCTCCAGCTCCCGAATACGCTTTGAGATTGCCGACTGTGTTGTGTTGAGCTTTGCCGCCGCGCGCTCGAAAGAACCCATCACTACGATCCAGTGGAGTGCCTCGACTTGCTTCAAGGTGATCACGGTTCCATCCCTTAAACGGCCCAAGTCGATACAGTCTTACAAGTGATGGGATTATATGCAAATTAATCGCTAATTTTTGTTTAGCGCTAGAATTATATTGCCCGGCAGGTCGCATAGCGATCAATGGCACGGCAGGGGCCGCCAGCCAAACAGCAACCAAAACGAAAGCGCTAGGAAATGGATCATTTGGCAAATGCCGAGCCCAAGAGGCAGGCCGAGGACGAGCTCATCGCTGCTTTTAGGCGCACCTCAACCTCGATCATCAGCGACAATCTCTCCCGTTTGCCTGGGGCCTTGGGACTACGTCCTTTTTACACGGGGGGAACAATGGCTGGGAGAGCTCTCACTATCCGCACGTCAGCAGGCGACAATCTGTTCATTCACAAAGCTTTAGATCTTGTTCGCCCTGGAGATGTCCTGATTGTCGACGGGGGCGGGGACACCAGCCGCGCACTGTTTGGAGAGATCATGTCGACAATCGCCATTACGCGCGGCGCTTCGGGCATTGTCATCGATGGCGCAGTACGTGATGCGGCAGCACTATCCGCTTCGTCGTTCCCGTGCTTTGCGCGCGCGGCCATACATCGGGGGCCGTTCAAGAATGGACCCGGCGCAATCAATGTCCCTGTGGCCATCGGCGGCATGATTGTGGAACCTGGCGATATCGTCGTTGGAGATTACGATGGTGTGGTTGCGTTCTCGCCGGCAATCGCTGCAGAACTCCTTCAGGCCGTTCACGCTCAAGAAGAGCGGGAAGCGGAAATCATAAAATCCATTCGGGAAGGTCGCTATCAGGGGGCCTACGCCAAGTAGGTACCCACACCCGTCTCCAACAAAAGAAAGCGCAACAAAGCAAAAGAAGTGCGCGCCATTCGAAAAGCAAAGTAAAGGAAACAACAGGGAGGTTAGACAATGTCTGCACTTGCAGAAACGAGCACGGCTGTCCGGCGCTCACACTTTCGCTGGGTAGTCCTAGCGCTCATTTTCCTAATCTATACAATTGCGTCAGCCGACCGGGCGAACATCGGGTTCGCCCTTCCATTCATCCGCAAAGAGTTCGCAATGACGAACACAGAAGCGGGCGGACTTCTCAGCCTGTTCCTCTGGGGCTACGCCCTGATGCAGATCCCATCTGGATTTGCGACAAGCAAGCTCGGCGTCAGGCGTATCTTTTCCTGGGCGATGATTGCCACTTCGGTGCTCACTGGCCTGATGGGAACGGTCTCCTCGGCTTTTGCTCTGAAGATATATCGTTTCGGACTGGGCATTGCAGAAGGCCCTCTCCCAATAGGGATTACGACGACGATCAACAACTGGTTTCCGGCCAATGAGAAAGGCACGGCCAGCGGCGTATTTCTATCGGCGGTAAAGTTTGGACCCGTGATCGTCCCTCCGCTTTGTGCATTGATCGTGACCAATTGGGGCTGGCGGGAAATCTTCTATTTCTCCGCTCTGCCCGGTGTAATACTCGCATTGGCTTGGTACTTGCTCGTTCCCAACAATCCCGGAGAGAGCCGCTTTTGTTCGTCTGCCGAAGCAGACCTTATCTCTGAAAAATCAACGGTGGAAACGGTTGTGGACACAGTTTCGCAGCCACAACGTCAATCGATGGGTATTCTCGACAAACTAATCCGTGGGCGTGTCATTGAGCCGTTAACGACATCGGGCAGCATTTTCAAATCGTGGAACATTATCGGATGCGCACTGGGCTACAGTTTCCAGATCGGAATCTCAAACGTTCTGCTGGCATGGCTGCCGACGTACCTCATGACGGTCAAAAAGTTCACCATCATGGGCTCTGGCTTTGTTGCGGCCGCCCCTTGGGTCGGCGCAGTTGTCGGTAACATCATCGGCGGTTGGGTATCGGATCGCCTGCTTGCAAAGAGGCGCAAGCCCGGGATGTTGTTCTCTGCTCTTACGACCGCTGGCATGATGTACGCTCTGGTCAACTCGCCCGCTGATCCCACCGAATACGGGCTCCTGCTATTTGCGACTGGTGTTCTACTCAGCTTCGGGTTTTCCGCATACATGGCTTATCCCATGGGCATCACCAGCAAGTCGACTTTTCCGATCGCAAGCTCTGTCGTGAATATGGGCGGCCAACTAGGGGGAGCCTGTGCACCCTTGGCCGTAGGTTTCCTGCTCGACACCTACGGATGGGATTCCGTCTTCCTGTTCATGGCTGCGGGTTCGCTCATAGGCTTCTTTGTCGTCTCGACCATTCAGGAACCGCTCAAGCGATAAACTCAAACGGGCACCGTAAGTACCAACTCGCGGTGTCCCCAAACACCGAACATTTCTAGACCGTACAATTGTTGACTGCAGAAAAGCTCGAGAGGTCGCATGTCCCTGAGTGTGTTGAACATAGCCACTGACGAAAAACCAGTGTCGAACTCCTTCCTTGGCTCTCAAGCCATCAACGTCGACACTTTTCTAACGGATCTGACGAAGCAGCAGATGAAAGTGGCTTTGCTGTTGAGCCAAGGTCATTCAAACAAGGTGATCGGTTACGAGCTCCGCAAATCTCAAGCCACGATCAAAGCGCATATATCGGTCATTCTGCGGCAGCTAGGTTGCACCAACCGAACCCAGGCAGCGCTGCTCATTTTTCAGTGGCTATCGATGAAATCTGGCCAAACGACCACTGGTTGATGATTCCGCTCCTGGCCCGAGGCTGCCAGTCGTGTGCGGAGCATTCGGCGACGCGACGGGAGGTCAAGCGGACAAATCACGGCTTGTTCCTTCGACCAGTATCGAGGTACAAGGACCGCGATTGATAACGAGGTTCCGCCCTAACAGCCGCCCTAACATCTCGCGCGGATTGCCGTGGACAAGGGAGAATGCTTATGGTCAGACGCCCGATGTAGATCCAGACTTTTAGCGAAGCTGCGAGCTGATGCGAACATTTGTGGAAGACAGTATGGCGGGCACCCTCTCCGCCAGCGCGCTTTTGATTTAATTGATATTTTTGGCTCGAAAAATTTATCTCCCACAACCTCTCCCTCATCCTCAAAATATCTAGCATCCGTTATGTAGGTTCGTTAGCGGGTCCGAGATGAGCCGCTCCTTCTACTCACTCCATCCAAGCGTTAAGAACGTCGTTGGATGTCTACTCGTTATGCTTTAATGGGAATAGCGAATAACTACCCATTTTGGAGTTGCGTTCTGGACATCCGGCAGTTCGAAGCCTTGGCAGCCTTAGCCCGTGAGAAGCATTTCACACGGGCGGCGCAGGCATGCAACATCAGCCAGCCGACGTTGTCAGGGCGCATCCAGCAACTGGAACTGGAAATAGGCGTGCCGCTGGTGTCGCGCGAGAAGCGCTATCAACGTCTCACGCCCGAAGGCGAGCGCATCCTCAAATGGGCGCATATCATCTTGAAGAATTGGGACAGCCTTGAACAGGAAGTGGCTCAACTGCGCGATGCTAAGCGTGGCTTGAGCGGTAGGATCGTGCTCGGCGGCATACCGTCGGCCCTGCCGATGATCCCGTTTTTGACCAAAGAGCTCAATGCGCGTCATCCCAATGTCGAGTTTTCGGTCCTGTCGCTTTCGTCGGACGAGATCGTGCGTTCACTGGCCGATGGCTCGATTGCAGCGGGCGTCACCTATATCGATAACGAACCGCTGGAGAACGTTCTGGTCACGCCGCTGTACACCGAACGCTATTGCCTCTTCGTCAGCGAAACCCATCCTCTGGCGCAACGTGAGAACATCTCATGGTGTGAAGCCGCATCCAAGCCCCTGTGCCTCTTGACGCCTTCCATGCAGAACCGGCGCATCATCGATGGCGCTTTCCGTGAAGCGAAGGTCCGGGCGATGGTTAGGATTGAGACCAACTCCATCATAAATCTGTGCTCGAACGTGCGCGTACTCGGCATCGCGAGCATCATGCCCGATTGCGTGATGAATGTTCTGGGCGCGGAAGCCGGTATCATGGCTGTTCCGCTTGTTGAACCCAAAGTCGCCCACCGCGTGGGCCTCGTGGTGACCAAGAGTGACCTCATCTCACCCTTGATTGCAGCGCTGCAGAGGACCGCTACGGCCCTCAGTCAGGGTCCGATCTGTCAGACGGGTCGCAGGGCAGGTCCTGACTGACCGCACCGCACCATCGGGATGTCCGATCACACCATCGAAACATCTGATTTGATGGCGAACAACCGTTGTGAATATCTGTGCCTAACGCTCAGCCACATCGGAGTCCCAATGACTGACACTGTGAGCATCAGACCGGCCAGAGGACGCACGCGCGGCCCCGAGCCTGTCAAGGCGCCCGATAGCGCACTGGCGATCTCGATCAAAACGACCTGCGCGGCGCATGGCAACCGGCCAGACGAGTTGCTGGAGATTCTACATGCTGTCCAGCATGCGCATGGCTTCGTCGCTGAAGCAGCCCTACCCGTCATTGCCGACGCGCTCAACCTGTCGCGCGCCGAAGTTCACGGCGTCGTGACGTTCTACCATGACTTCCGCCGCGAACCGGCTGGGCGGCATATCGTCAAGATTTGCCGCGCCGAAGCCTGTCAGGCGATGGGAACCGATAAGCTGTGCGCTCATGCTGAAAACAAGCTCGGAACCCCAATGGGCGAGACGAGTCCGGAGGGCTACGTCACGCTGGAGGCCGCCTATTGCCTGGGGAACTGTGCGCTGGCGCCTGCCGTGATGATCGACGGCGAACTGCGAGGCCGCGTCGATGCCGCTCGTTTCGATGAGTTGATGGCCAAGGCAAGCAAGGTGAAGCCGGCATGATCGAGATTTATGTTCCCCGCGATGCGGCAGCCCTGTCGATGGGTGCCGACGACGTTGCAAGCGCCATCGTCCGCGAAGCTGCGACGCGTCAACAACCTGTCCAGGTTATCCGCAATGGTTCGCGTGGGTTGCTGTGGCTAGAGCCAATGGTCGAAGTTGAGACGCCGGAGGGTCGCATCGCTTACGGGCCGGTCGCAGCGAGCGATGTTGCCGGCATGTTCGATGCCGGTTTTCTAACAGGATCAGACCATCCGCTTGGTCATGGTCTGACTGAGGAGATCCCCTATCTCAAGCGCCAAGAGCGGCTAACATTTGCGCGCGTCGGCGTCACCGATCCGCTCTCGATTGATGACTATAAAGCACACGGCGGCTTTGCAGGCCTCGATTACGCCATCATGCTA
>JANLYB010000064.1:0-32045 GCA_031365425.1 Hyphomicrobiaceae bacterium | reverse complement strand
GTCAGTAAGAACCTCTCCCTAACTCCATGGCCGGGCTTAACCCACAGCTATCCGGCTTAAAATCCATTTCCCCACAATGCTTCCCCGGACGGGATCGCTGAGCGCAGCGAGCGATACCGATCCGGGGCCTTTACCTGCATGGGAGAGGTAAGGGTCCCGGATCTGCGTGCGCAAGGGGGCGCACTTGTCCGGGACAACAGTGGAGGGGGGGAGTGTTCGCCTGCAAAGGGCCGTCTTGTGACTGATCAGGCGGCATTCGATCATCAGATGATGGGGATTGCGCTCATGATGGCGCGGCGCGGGCTCGGGAGGACTGCGCCCAATCCGTCGGTGGGGGCGGTGTTGGTCGATCCCGGCACGGGCGAGGTGATTGCGCGGGCGACGACGGCTGAGGGCGGGCGCCCTCACGCCGAGCCGGTGGCGATTGAGCGGGCGGGCGAGCGGGCTAAGGGCGCGACGCTTTACGTGACGCTGGAGCCGTGCTCGCATCAGGGGGTGACGGCACCGTGTGCAGACGGGGCGATCACGGCGGGGATTGCACGCGTGGTCTGCGCAATCGAGGACCCCGATCCGCGTGTGGCCGGGCGTGGGTTAGACCGGCTGCGGAAGGCAGGTATTGCCGTGACGCGGGGCGTACGAGCTGCCGAAGCGCATTGGGTGACGCTAGGGCATATCGCGCGGGTCAGCGAGCGGCGGCCGTTCGTGCAGTTGAAGCTGGCGTTGGGGGCAGATGGGGCAGTGCCGCTGGGCGCGGGCGGTCAGCCGGCATTCGTGACGAGCCCCGAAGCGCGCGGATTGGGGCATGTGCTGCGGGCGCAGGCGGATGCGATTTTGGTGGGGCGCGGAACGGTCATTGCAGACAATCCTGACCTGACGTGCCGGTTGCCGGGGATGACGACACGGTCGCCGATGCGGGTTGTTTTGGCGCGGAAGGGGTTGGAATTGGCCGGGACGAAGCTTGCGGCGAGCGCGGATCGGGTGCCGTTGGTGGTCGTGACGGGTCCCGACGCGCGTATGGACGTGCATGGGGCGCGTGTTTGGCCTTCGCTGGTGGTTGGCGGCGCTTTGTGGCTGCCAGCGGTGCTGGAGAAGCTCGCGGCGGAGGGCGCGACGCGGTTGCTGGTCGAGGGCGGGCCTGCGATCTGGCGGGCGTTCGCGCAGGCGGGGCTCGTCGATGAGGTTGTGATGTTCGTTGCGGGCGGCGAGGGCGAGCCGTTGGCGCTGGCAGAGCGTCATCTGGGCTCGCTGCCGCTGGGGGTGCAGGATAGTAGGCGGATCGGGCCGGATCGTGTGTGGCGGCTGGTGTGCGAGCAAAGGGCCGGGGTTAAGGGGCAGGTGCCGTGGTCGCCGCTGTTGTGATGGGGTGCCATCGCGGCCCTTGCCAGGTCTGCACTGCATCGTGAAGGACGCTGCAGTGCGCACGGAATGACAAGTGAGGCTGCGCTTTGGCTGGGGCTGACAAACGAGTGGATAAAATTGGTGTAAGTTCGCCGGGTGGCAAAAAGGACCAGGGTATGTTCACGGGCATAATTACGAACGTTGGGACGGTGGCTTCGCGGGCTGGGGGGAAGTTTGTCATCCAGTCGGGTTATGACGCGGCGTCGATTGCGTTGGGGGCATCGATTTGTTGTGATGGCGTCTGTTTGACCGTGACGGCGGTCGAGCCCGAAGGGGCCGGGAGCCGATTTCATGTGGATGTGTCGAACGAGACGTTATCGAAAACGTCGCTGGACGCATGGCAGCCCGGCGAAAAGATCAATCTTGAACGGGCCTTGAGGGCAGGAGACGAGCTGGGCGGGCATATCGTTTCGGGGCATGTCGATGGGCTGGCCCGGATCATCGACATCAAGGACGACGGCAATTCCCGCCGGTTTTTGTTCGACGCGCCGGCGCATCTGGCACCCTATATTGCAGCCAAAGGGTCGGTGGCGCTCGATGGCACGTCGCTGACAGTCAATGAGGTCGCAGGGACGCGATTTGGCGTCAATCTCATCCCACATAGCTTGACGGTGACCACGTGGGGGCGCAAACGGGTGGGCAATTCAGTCAATCTCGAAGTCGATATGTTCGCGCGGTATGTCGCGCGGCTGATGGAGTTTCGTTCGTGAGGCGCACTCAATGACCAACGCGATCAAGCACTTCGAGTATGGCGAAGGGCGTTCGTTCCTGTCGCCGACGGACGAGATCATCGAGGACCTGCGCAACGGCCGGATGGTCGTGCTGGTGGATGCTGAGGACCGCGAAAACGAGGGCGACCTCGTAATCCCGGCGCAGATGGCGACGCCGGATGCCGTCAACTTCATGGCGCGGTTCGGGCGCGGGTTGATCTGTCTGACGCTCACACCGCAACGCGCCAGCGAACTTCGGCTTGAGTCGATGGTGCGCAAGAACGCGTCGCGGACCGGGACCGCGTTCACGGTGTCCATCGAGGCCAGCGATGGGATTACGACCGGGATTTCAGCGCATGACCGGGCGCGCACGATTGCTGCAGCCATTGACCCGACCAAGGATCATGCCTCGATCGTGTCGCCGGGACATGTGTTTCCGCTGATTGCGCGCGAGGGCGGCGTACTGATGCGGGCGGGCCATACGGAAGCGTCGGTCGATCTGGCCAAGCTGGCCGGGCTGTATCCGGCAGCGGTCATTTGCGAGATCATGAACGACGATGGCACGATGGCGCGGATGCCGGATCTGGTACCGTTTGCGCAGAAGCACGGGCTCAAGATCGGGACCATCGAGGATCTGATTGCCTACCGTTTGCGCCACGACAAGCTCGTGCGCGCGACGGCTGAGACGAACGTCGAGAGTGTTCACGGCGGGGCGTTCACGCTCAAGGTTTATGAGACGACGACGGTTGAGCCGGTGGAGCACTTGGCGCTCGTCAAGGGCGATGTTGCGAGCGGCGGGCCGGTGCTGGTGCGCGTGCATGCGGTCAACGCGGCGAGCGATTTGCTGGGCGTTGCCGGCGGGTCAGATATCGCGAGCGCGATGGCTGCGATTCAGGCTGAGGGCCGGGGCGTTTTGGTGTTGATCCGCGATCTGCGCCCGAAGTCTGTGTCCGATTGGATTAAGCATCGCGCCAGCCAGTTGTCGCGCGACGGCGGGGATGGGGCAAAAGAGCGCCGTCAGGTGGAAATCGGTATCGGCTCGCAAATCCTGCGCGATCTTGGGGTGCGCGATATGGTATTGTTGTCGAATTCACCGGCCCACGTTTACGTTGGCCTTGAGGGATTTGGCCTGCGCATCGCCGGCACGAGGGCTATCTCGTAGTCTTCGCACACTTTGTCTGCGGTCCTGCGATTTGCCGCCAAGCGGGCTGGCGTACAGGATTGCCTAACGACTTAGAACACTTCAGGTTTGTGAGAACATGGTTCAAAAGACACGCGATCCCCAGCCGGTGGTGAAGGCTGCCGCTTCGGATCAAACCGGCGACGGGTACGATGGGCGTGTGCTCATTATCGAGGCGCGGTTTTACGAAGATGTTGCCGACGAACTGGCGGCGGGCGCGATTGCCGAACTTGAGGCGCACGGGGTGCCGTTCGATCGGATCGCGGTGCCGGGCGCGCTCGAAATTCCGCAGGCATTGTCGTCGGCGGTGCCACTGTTCGACGACATCTATGTTGGCGCGATTGCGCTGGGCTGCGTTATCCGGGGTGAAACGGCGCACTACGACATCGTTTGTAACAACGCCAATCATTGGCTGATGGAAGTG
Organism: Hyphomicrobiaceae bacterium; assembly: GCA_031365425.1. GTDB lineage: Bacteria > Pseudomonadota > Alphaproteobacteria > Rhizobiales > Hyphomicrobiaceae > JANXVY01. The sequence goes on along the minus strand of JANLYB010000064.1, from coordinate 28,333 downwards.
GCGATCAATTCCATGATCCCGGTTGGGAATGCGATTCTGACGGTCGAAAACATGGAGCAGGCGCTGGAGCGGGCGCGTGGAGGACGGAGCGGTAAGGGAGGGGATGCCGCACGGGCGTGTTTGCGACTGATCGAGATTGAGCGCGGGTTTGCGGAGAAGCTGTCATGACGACCCCGCGAACACAGACGACGCCCGTCGTGCGGCCGCGATCCATCGCGCGGACTGCTGCCGTGCAGGCGCTGTATCAGATGGATATGGCCGGGACCGATCTGAATGCGGTGATCGAAGAATTCCAGCATATGCGGTTTGCGGCGCATGCGGTGACCAGCGGTGGGCCGGACGCGCACAATGAAATCGATCCCGACGAGAAGGCGGAGGGCGCGGATGCGCAGTTCTTTGCCGACATCCTGCGCGGCGTCGTGCGGCGTCAGCTCGATGTCGATCCAATGATCGATCTGCAGTTGGCCGAGGGCTGGCGGCTGGTGCGTGTCGATAGTATTCTGCGCGCCATTTTGCGGGCGGGTGTGTTTGAGTTGATGGAGCGCTCCGACGTTCCGGCGCGGGTTGTCATCAACGAGTACATCAACGTGGCGCATTCGTTTTTCGACGATGAGGAACCGCGCGTTGTGAATGGCGTTTTGGACAGGATTGCTCGTAAAGTCCGCGGGCCGGATATTCCGGCGGGGCCCAAGAAGGGTTAGATCTGGGCAGCTGTTTTGATGGCGCTGTAATTACGTGGCAGGCGAAGCGGACATCATCCAGGGATTTTTTGCGCCACTTGCGGCCGGATTTGATGGCGCATTTGGCTTGAAGGATGACGCTGCAGCCATCACGCCCCCGCCGGGGTGCGATCTCGTTGTGACGGTCGATGCCATTGCGGCGGGGGTGCATTTTTTTCCCCAGGACGACGCTTCCGATATCGGCTGGAAGGCGTTGGCCGTCAACGTTTCCGATCTCATCGCCAAGGGTGCTGCGCCGCATGCCTATGTCATGTCGCTGGCGTTTCCCGACATGCCCGACAACACCTGGTTGCTGGGGTTTGCGACCGGGCTCGCGGAGGCGCAGCGGGCGTTTGGGGTTACGTTGATCGGTGGCGATACGGACCGGCGCCCTGGCCCGCTCTCGGTGACGATTACGGCTGTCGGATTTGTGCCTGCAGGCCGGATCGTCAGGCGCGCGACGGCCATGGTTGGCGACCATGTGTTCGTGTCTGGCACGCTGGGCGATAGCGTGCTGGGCTTACAACTGCGCTGGGAAGCAGCTGCCGGGGCGCCCTTCACGGTCAGCACAGCGCACCGCAGCCATCTGATTGGGCGGTATCTGCGTCCGCGGCCTCCGTTGGCGCTGGTGCCTGCGTTGCGCGAGTTTGCGTCGGCCAGCATGGATATTTCGGACGGGCTGGTGAAAGACCTGACGCGGATGGTGGACGCGAGCGGGGTAGGTGCGCTGATCGATACGGAAGCGTTTCCGCTGTCGGACGCCGCGCGGGCTGTTGTTGCATTGAAGCTTAGTGAAATGGCGACGATCGCGACGGGCGGGGATGACTATCAGGTGCTGGCGACGGTTTCGCCGCCGAATGTGGCTGGATTTACGGCTGCAGCTGCGGCTGCGGGTGTTGCTGTCACCGAGATCGGCCGAATCATGGATGGACACGGCGTCACTATTCTGGGGCCAGATGGAAACCCGGTCTCATTCGCCCGGGCGGGGTATGATCATTTTTGAGGGAAGTCTCTTTCCGCCAAGTGGTTGATCGAGGCAGTAAAAATCGGACTTGCGGAGCGGCTTGAGGATTTGGTGCAACACAGCGTTGCAGAACACGAATGGGTGCGACGGGATTGGGGGTGGTAAAGCCGTCTTTGTTTAGCCATATCGTTAGATCGCTATGCGCTGGCGGAAACCCGTTTGATCGCGCCCAAGGGCCGTTCCGACGCAATAGAGAATGCGGAAATGATGAACTTCGCCTCCAAGGTGCTGCTGGCATCGGGATCGTGCCTGCGGAAATCAGTGCGCGGCCTTCGTGGGGCGACGCCCCAGGTTGCGGCAGGGCTTGCCCTCGCGTCACTGGCGCTGACAGGCGGAAAGGCCGCTGCTGCTGAAGGTGATTTCTGGAATGTGATCCAGGGGTTTGGCGGCGGGCAAACGGCTGAGCGCAGGCCGGAGCCCATCGTCGATAAGCTAGAAGATTTGCGTCCCAACAAAATTCCGTTCCGCTCGGATGAGATGCTGACGGCCATCGATGGCGCGTTCGCATTCTATCAAAGGGTCGCGTCGTCCGGCGGCTGGCCGACGATTCCAGGCCCGCGGATGATCCGTCCGGGCGACGACGATCAGCGCGTTCCAGCTTTGCGCCGCCGGTTGGCGATGGAGGGATTTCTGCGATCATCGGGCGGCGGCTTCGATAGCTATAGCTACGATGGCGAGCTGGAAGCCGCGGTGAAGCGGTTCCAGGAAAATCATGGGTTGCGGCCTTCCGGCCGGGTAGATCGCCCGACGCTCGATGAGCTAAATATCAGCGCAGAAGGCCGCTTGAAGCAGTTGCGGCTCAATGCGACACGGTTGCAGGAACTCAATTCCATGCGGCCGGAGGAGCGCTACATCCTCGTCAACGTGCCCGCATTCCAGCTTGAGGCCGTCGAGCGCTACGAGGTGCAGCAGCGCCATCGCGTGATCGTGGGCCGCAACGAGCGCGAGACGCCCAATGTAAAGGCAACGATCAAGGCGTTGAACTTCTTCCCGTACTGGCGTGTGCCCGACAGCATCGGCACGCTCGATCTCGTGCCACGGCTGCGCAAGGAACCGGACTATCTGGAGAAAGAAAAGATCCGCGTGTTCTCGGCGCAGACCGCGCAGGAAATGGACACGCGCGTGATCGACTGGAATCAAGTTGATCCGACGAAGATCAAGTTCAAGCAGGATCCGGGTCCGCAGAATGCGCTTGGACTCGTGCGTATCGATATGTCGAACGAGCACGGCGTCTACATGCATGATACGCCGATGAAGAAGCTGTTTGAGCAGCGCGCGCGCAATTTCAGCGCCGGATGCGTTCGCGTACAGGAGGTGTTCCAACTTGCGGAGTGGATCGCGCGGCTTGAAGCCGGGTGGGATCAGCCGGGCCGGGTCGAGCAGATTTTGCAGTCCGGGCAGGCGGTCGATCTGACGCTGTCGCGGCCGCTGCCGGTGTACTTTGCTTACGTCACGGCGTGGGCAGAGCCGAATGGCGTGGTGCAGTTCCGGCCCGACATCTACAACCGGGACGGCGTCAATCAGAAGCACAACGGCGAAGTCGATCCGAACGAAGCGCCGCCCGCGCCAATCCCGCAACAGGCTCTCGCACCTTGATATAATTGAGGAAACGTAACAGTTCTTGGTACGACCGTTAACGTTTCGCAAACTACCGCCGCCGCATACTGAGGGCATTCGAGCCGGGTTTGCCGTTTGGAGCGGCTGTCCTGGCATGCGTGCGGGCTCAGGGCGTGGCTGTGGTAATGACGACTTATCGATTGATTGCGATGCTCGCGGTTGCTGCCGGGCTATTTATTGCTCTGCCGGGGTCTGCGCAGGCTGAGACGCGTGAGCTTCCGGCCTATAGTCCGGTGAGCGAAGATATTTCCGAGCAGCGCCGCGCGGTTTACGTGCGTGTGGAACGGCGGATCGATGAAGACGATCTGCTGCGGATTGCTGGGCAGATCGAAGCAAAGGGCAAGAAGCCGTTCGCGCGCACCTACGTCAATTTCATTTTGCCGGGCATGCCGGTCAATCAAGGTTCTTGGGCCAGCGTGTTGTTTGCGCCTGAGCCAAAAGTAATGGTCCATGGGTTGTCGCGTTCGGACGAAGAGCTGTTTTTGTCCGAGCACCGCGCCGATACGCGGCCCCTGCTCGGATCGTGGCTGACGTCGCCGCCGGCAGCGCCGGGCCGGCTGACGATCTATTCCGATCACGGCAAGGTCTTTGCCGAATGGCGCTTGCGGGGCGGCCAGAAGACCGTCGATGAACTGCGCGATTCGACAGCGAAGCCGGTTCGCCGGTTCGATGTGCCGGGTGGCGGATATTACGTGTTGACCCGGTCTGGCGAACTCGAAATCTGGGACAAGACGACGTTGATTGCGACTGCCGAACGCATCCGGCCTGAACATATGGCTTCGCCTGCGATGGCATCCAACCGGCATGCCGCACCAGTGCCGGTTCGCATGGCGGCAAAGCCTGAGCCGTCTGCACAGGCGCGAATCGCTTTGCCGTCGTCTCCGATTCAGCCCGAGCCGGTTGCGCTCCCCGTCAAGGCTGCATCGTCGGCGAGTGCGCCGTCGCATGTTCCCGCTCCCGTCGCTGACGCCGTCAAACCTGCGGTTGGTGAGAGCGTGGTGCCAGAGCCAGTGAACGTGATCGAAGCACAGCCGGTCGAACCCAAGACGACGCCGAAGAAATCCGCGAAAGCCAAGCCGCGTCAGAACAAGGCCACTTCCGCGGCCAATGTCGCGCCGGTCTCGAAATCTCGCGATATGACGACCGGAGATACGATTTCAGCGAAGATCGCTGGAAAAATGTGACGTGCTGGCGGGTTGACCAAGGCAAGACAAACCGATGCAATCACCATTGAACGAAGCCATCATGCCTATGGAAGGACCTGTGAGCGTCCGGCGCAGCGGGTCGATCGTGGTTACCGATGCCGAGGCTGCAGTGCTGTTGGCGTTCAACGCGCAGGTCCGGGCGGCTGCGATCTCATGTAGCAATTTGCTGAGCTGCTACAACGCGGTGGATGTTTCGACCAAGTTCCGTTTGCCCGCAACGATTGCCAATTTTGCACCTGAACCCACGACGTTCGAAGCACTCCGCGGGACCGCTTTGCAGAGTTTGTTCAAGCCCGCGACCTGGGCCGGGCTCAAAGGATTTGCGCGGTTTTTGGCTCAGAGCCGGGCGGAGCTTGAAGCGGTGCTCGAAATCCATCATCGGGTTGGTTTCGTTGGCAAGAACGATGTCGAGCAGGCGAGCGAGATCGCCATCGCCGCGGCGTGTTTTGCCAAGATCACGCTGAAGGATCTGATTGCGATTCACCGGCGGCTGTTTCGCGAGTTCGACGTGGCCGAGCTTAGCTATCATGCCAATATGCTCGACGACGTGCTGCAGGGCAAAAGTCCGTTGCTGGAGAATGGCAAACTCGTTCCCGTCAGGACGGATTTCGAGTTGCGCGACGTGCGCGTCAGGCTCAACGCGGAAGCCTGGGTGGCCGGCCGCTCACAGGGCGACCGCATCATGGTGCGCAACATTTCGCGCGGCGGACTTGGCTTTGACGGGGCGGGCCGGGTCTTGACCGGGCAGGCGATCGAGGTCCGGCTGCTGCAGTCGGGCCGTAAGCTGAATGGCCGTGTGGTATGGAAGGTAGGCGACAAGGCCGGCGTAGAATTTCTCGACCGGCTGGAGGACGGCGATACGCTGTTTGGCGCGGCTCTCTTGCCGGAATCGTGAAAGCTGAGAGATTGGCTCCGTGGGTAGGGCTCGAACCTACGACCACTCGATTAACAGTCGAGAGCTCTACCGCTGAGCTACCACGGAATACCATGCCTCAAGGGCGGTGCGTCACTTGAGGAAGGCACGGTCTAGACCATATCGGCGGCCATTTCTAGTGCGTTATGCCGCCACGTGCGATTTTTGCCGGGGCGGTTTTGTCGCGGGATGCCGATGGTTGTGCCGGCGCCAAGCGTTTTGAAAAGCATAAGCCTTTCAATTTGATATGGCAGGCACGAGCCGGTCGACGACTTTGGCCGAGCACAGCACGCCGGGCATGCCTGCACCTGGGTGAGTGCCTGCGCCGACCAGATAAAGTCCGTCGATGGCTTCGGACAGATTGTGGAAGCGGAACCACGCTGATTGGGTGAAGTGCGGGCTGATGGAGAAACCGGCGCCTGCGGGGCTCAAGTAGTCGTTTTTGAAGTCGATGGGCGTCATGTAGAAGTCTTGCGTGATGGCTTGAGTGAGGCCGGGCAGGAGCGTGCGGTCAAGTTCGGCGATGATACGGGCGCGCAGTTTGGGGCCTTCGATGGTCCAGTCCTGGCCGCCGTCGAGGTTGGGGACGGGGCAGAGGACGTAGAAGCTGTCACAGCCTTCGGGTGCGAAGGATTTGTCGGTGGCGGTCGGGCGGTGGAGGTAGAGCGAGAAGTCGTTCGAGAGGATCTTTTTGTTGAAGATGTCGTCGAGCAGTTCCCGGTAGCGCGGGCCTAGCCAGATCGTGTGGTGGGCGACGTTAGGGTATGTTTTTGTGGTGCCGAAATAAAGCACGAACAGGCCCATGGTTTTATGCGAGCGCTGTTTCATCTTGATCGCGAGCGGCTTTCTCGCTTGTCCGGTCATCGCGCCGTAGAGGTGGAGCGGGTCGGCGTTGGAGACGACGAGGTCTGCGGCGATGACGGTGCCGTCTTCGAGGCGGACGCCGGTGACTTTGGGGCGGCGGGCGGTTGTCAGTTCGATGTTTGAAACCGTGGTGTTGAGGCGGATGTCCACGCCGTGTTCGCGCATCAGGCGTTCGAGCGCTGCGACGATGGCCCCGGTGCCGCCCATCGCGAACCAGACGCCCCACTTGCGTTCCAGGTAGTGGATCAGGCCGTAGATGCTGGTGGTGTCAAAGGGGCTGCCGCCGACCAGGAGCGGCTGGATCGAGAAGGCTTCGCGCAGCTTGGGGTGTTTCAAGTGTTTGCAGATGAGCTGCCAGACAGAGCGGTCTGCGCGCAGGCGGCCAAGAGTGGGCACCTGGGCGAGCATAGTGGTGAGCTTGTGGAAGGGCTGGTCGGCTAAGTCCGTGAAGCCGGCGTCGAACAGTTTGCGGGAGTGTTCGAGGAGGGCTTTGTAGCCATCGGCGTCGGCGGGGTCGAAGCGGCGGATTTCGCGCAACGTGTCGTCGATGGTGCCGCCGTAGTCGAAGGTGGTCCCGTCCTGGTAGGCGAAGCGATACCACGGGTCGAGGGGGACGAAGGTCACGTAGTCTTCGCGCTTTTTGCCAAACAGGGCGAACAGTTCGTCGAATAGGAATGGGGCGGTGATGACGGTCGGGCCGGCGTCGTGTTTGAAGCCGCCGCGTTCGAAGACTTGGGCGCGGCCGCCCAGGCGCGGGCCGCGTTCCAGAAGCGTGACGCGATAGCCTTTGGCGCGCATGCGCAGCGCGCTGGCGAGGCCGCCGAAGCCGGAGCCAATGACGACGACGTGAGGCGCTTTGGGCTCGTTCCCTGGCTGGCTGAACGCCGCAGGATTGGCTTTGATATTCATGCGCCGGCTTTCCGTGAGAATGTGAATGGGTCGCTGACGAGCCGGGCGTGCCGCAAGGCCGCTAGATCATGGCTGCCGGTGCAGAAACAGGCGATGCGGAGCTGTTCGATCGCAATCTCGAACTGATCGACCACGGCTTGGCTGCTGTCGAGGGCTGCGGCCAGGATGCCAGCCGCGAACCCGCACAGGTCGGCACCGAGGCGGATGGATTTGGCGGCGTCGATGCCAGTCTTGAGGCCGCCGGATGCGATGACGACGGCTTGCGGGCAGGCGGCACGGACTTGCGCGATGGCAGTTGCGGTGGGAATGCCCCAATCGCGGAAGGCTGTCGCGATTGCCTTGTCGCGCGGTGTTTCGGAACGCTCGGCTTCGACGGCAGCCCAGCTTGTGCCGCCGGCGCCTGCGACATCTAGGGCTGTGACGCCGATTCCGGTCAGGCGTTGAGCCAGCGAGGCGGAGAGGCCGCAGCCCACTTCTTTGACGACCACGGGGACGGCGAGGGCTTTGACGGTTCCTTCTATAGCGGACAGGACGCCGGTCCAGTCGCGGTCGCCGCCGGATTGGACGGCTTCCTGGAGCGGGTTCAGGTGGATGATGAGTGCGTCGGCGTCGATCATATCCACGGCGCGGCCGGCGTGGTCCAAGCCGTGAGGGCCACGGATTTGGGCCGCGCCTAAGTTGGCAAGGATGGGGATGGAGGGAGCGAGGGCGCGGAGTTGCCGGGTGAAGCCAGCGTGTGCGCCGCCTTCTACGGCGATGCGTTGGGAGCCCACGGCGAAGGCAATGCCGAGCGCTTGGGCTGCTTCGGCAAGCGCGAGGTTGATGGCTTGGGCGCGGTGCGGGCCGCCGGTCATGGAGCTGATGAGGAAGGGGGCTTTCAGTTGGCGGCCCAGAAAGGCGGTCGAGAGGTCGATGGCGTCGAGGTTGAGTTCGGGGGCAGCGGAGTGTTCGAATTGGATGGAGTCTAGTCCGGTCAGGGTTTGCCGTGCGCCGACATCGCCGGCGAGGACGATTTCAAGGTGCTGCGATTTGCGGGTGCCGATATCGGCCATATCCTGTCTTTCTTGAAACCGGCGCTCGCGCCTTGCCACAACGAGGCGGCTGGAATTGTAACGCGCTCATGATCGCGTTGGTTTTCCTGTTCGTAGCACAATGGGTTAGAATGACGACAATTCAGCGTGTGAGCAGGGTTAGCGAGAAGGCATTGGAGCCTATGACGGATGCGCCGTTTCCCGATGTGGTGAGCGAGCCGCCGTTCGATCCGGCGCGGCAACGGCGGGTTGGGCTTGCGCTTGCGCTTGCGATCGTGGTTGCGTGGTTGATCATTCATATTGGGACAGTGTTCTGTTTTCCGCTGTCGTGGGGCACTGCAATTCGGGCTGTGTTGCTGGTGGCTTTGCAGACATGGCTGTCGGTGGGGTTGTTCATTGTCGCGCACGATTGCATGCATGGTTCGCTGGTGCCGTTCAAGCCATGGGCGAACCGGTGGATCGGGCGGGTTTGCCTGTTCCTGTATGCGGGGTTCTTATTCGATGCGCTCAATAGTGAGCATCATCGCCATCACCGGTATTCAGGGACTGCTGAAGATCCAGATTTCGACGATCATCCGCCGTATGGGTTCTGGCGCTGGTTTGCGAAGTTTTTCGTTACGTATTTTTCATGGGTGCAGGTCGCGACCATCGTTGCCGTGTACCTGATCTATCTGTTCGCGTTCGGCGTTTCGCCGTTGAATGCGCTGGTGTTTTGGGCGGTGCCGGGGCTGCTGTCGGCGCTGCAGCTGTTCACGTTTGGAACCTATCTGCCGCACAAGCCGGATGAGCAGTCATTTGCGGACAGGCATAATGCGCGGACGAATGAGTTTCCCGCGTGGCTATCGCTACTGACGTGTTTTCATTTTGGCTATCACCACGAGCATCATTTGTATCCGACCGTGCCTTGGTGGCGGTTGCCGGGGATGCGTGGGAGGAAGTAACACGCGCAATTTTGTCATCCCGGACGAAGCGTAGCGGAGATCCGGGACCCAGGGGCAGCGCGTCGGAAGTTTCGATTTTGTGCCGTCGGCGCTCATGCGCTGGGTCCCGGCTCGGCGCTTCGCCAAGTGGCTGCGCTTGGCCGGGATGACAGTATGTACCTTAAGCGCGAGCCGAGGTTAGGCCGAGCATTTCGGCGCCGCGGTGAGCGAGGAGGAGAGCTGGGAAGACCAGCGCGTTGACGAGGGCGATTTCGCCGATGATGGGCCACGAGTAGGCCAATTCGCTGGCCGGCAGGAAGGCCGTGGGCGCGTAGACGACGACTTCGTAGACGACGAACGAGGCGGCTAGCGTGGCGGCCATCATGGGGATTTGGCCCAGGAAGGCCAGGCGTGGAGCGAGGTATGAAGCGGCGGCAAACGTAGCCAGCGCTGCAACGCCGATGGCGGCACCCCAGGCGAAGCTTTGCGCATCAACGGGGTAGTTGAGGAAGCCGTAACCGACGGCCTGATTGAGGCCCCAGGCGAGCGCGACGAGACCCAAGCCTTCGGATTTCTTCATGTGGAGCGCGGCGAGCACGGCAAGAGCCGCGAACGGCGTGGCGCACGAGAGGCGGAAGCTCAGGAGCACGCTCGCAACCGCGAGAAGGCCGACCCACAACCACGGGCTGCCGAATGAAGAGGTTTGCTTGCGTGAGGTCGAAAGGGACATGTGGGTCGGTTCCTGAATAGACGGATGGCTCATGCAAGATGAACGTGTTGCAGCGTTGTGGCAAGCGTGTGCGCCTGCGGCAAGAAAAAAGTGCGCGGCGAATTCCTGCGTTGACAGAGGGCGAGGGTGTGTGCCCTCTTCGAGGCGTGATGGTTCTGCCGAGCGTGGCGACACGTAGAGCGGATGAAAAGGGAACGCGGTGCGATGCAGCATTCAACTGAATGCCAAGTCCAGGCCGTGGCTGCCCCCGCAACTGTAAACGGCGAGTTCGCTGCATAAATACCACTGGTTGCCCCCGCGCTTTCGTTTTAGCGCTGCCTCACATAGAGGACAGGGGAGATCGGGAAGGTTGCAGCAAACGTTCGAGCCGTGAGCCAGGAGACCTGCCCTCACAAGCAGCCCATCTACCGTGCGTGGGGCGCGGCGGAGCGATGATCGCAGTGGCGGCAGTGTGTCAACCGGTGGGGTTCCATCCGGATGAAGGCTGAAGTGGCGTGCGGTATAGAGTTCCATAGTTTCGTGTTCGTTTGCTGGTCCGCCAAGGGAGCCAGCAAAGATCCCGTGAATATGGCCCGTTAGTGATTTGGCCTTCGCCGAAATGATCCCGCCCTTTTCGTCCTGCGACGAGGGGTTTGAATGTCGTCTAAATCATATCAATACGCGCTGGCGGTTGCCGCGTTAGCTTTAGTCCCCGAAGCGGTGCATGCTCAGCTCGCGACGTCGCCTGCGCCGGTTCAAATTCCAGAAGTTACGGTGACGGCTCCGGCAGATGGGGCAGGAAAGGCTGCTCCCGCGCCGCGTCCGGTGAAGGCGCCGGCGGCTGCTCAGCAAAGCTCGACACCACGGGTTCAGAACAAGCCCGAGCCGGTGGAGCAAGCGCCGAATTCCAAGCCGCAGTCAGCGCCGGTTGAGCAGGTCGCGGTCGATCCTGCGACGGTCAGCGTTTCGCCCACCGGGACGACGCAATCGGTTGAGCAGGTTGGCAGTTCGGTGACGGTCGTCACCTCGCAGGAGATCGAGGCCCAGCAGCGGCGGACGGCCAACGATGTGTTGCGCTCTGTGCCCGGCGTCAACGTGGTGCAGGGCGGCGGGCCGGGTGCGCTGACGTCGGTGTTCATTCGCGGCACGAACTCTAACCATTCCAAGACGCTGATCGACGGGATTGACGTGTCGGATCCGAGCGGGGTTAACCGGGGTTATAATCTGGGGCATCTGACGACGTTTGATCTTGAACGCATCGAAGTCTTGCGCGGGCCGCAGAGCGGCTTGTATGGCGCGGATGCGCTGGGCGGCGTGGTCGTTGTCTACACCAAGAAGGGCGAGGGCCCGCTCAAGGTCGATGCACTGGCCGAGGTTGGTTCGTTCGGCACGTTCAATCAGGCGCTGTCGGCGAGCGGGTCGACGGATAAATTCAATTATGCGTTCAACGTTTCGCATTCCCGGTCGGACAACGTGCCGGTGACGCCGGTTGAAATCTTGCTGCCGGGGACGCCGAAGCTCAATTCGAATTACGACAACATGACGTATTCGACCAAGCTTGGCGTCGATGTCACGAGTGATGTGACGCTGAATTTCGTCGCGCGCTATGTCGAGACGGCGTTTGGGTTCCAGGGCGATAGCTTTAATTTTGGCGACTTCACCAACCGGCCCGATGCGACAAAATCGAGCCAGGACACGACGCAATTCCACACGCGCGGCGAAGCTGTCTGGAGGCTGTTCGGCGGGCGGGTGACGAACTATTTCGGGATCAACTATTCCGATCTGACGACGAAGGACTTTTCGCCCAGCAACGGGTCGTCGTTCGCCGATGGGCAGCGCGTGAAGTACGACTGGCGCAGTGTCGTGCAGGTGTCGCGCGGGCTTACTGTGACGGCGGGTGCGGATACGCAGACTGAAAAGCTGCAGGTGCCGGCGCTGAATGCGGAGGAAAGCAATAAGGGCGTGTATGCACAGGCGCAAATCGAGCCGGTGCATAATCTATTCCTGGTGGGCAACGTGCGGCACGACGATAACGAGCATTTCGGCGGGGCAACGACGTGGCGATTCGCGCCGGCGTATCTGTTCGATGCGACGGGAACGAAGATCAAGGGCAGCGTGGGGACAGCGTTCAAGGCGCCTTCGCTCAGCCAGCGGTTCCAGGATTTCCCGGCGTTCTTCTTCTTCGCCAATCCCAACTTGAAGCCTGAAGAAAGCACAGGCTGGGACATTGGGTTCGAGCAGGCGGTGTTTGGAGGCCGGGCGCAGTTCGGCGCGACGTATTTCCGCAATGACATCACCAACCTGATCAACGGCACATTCGACCCGATAACCTTTGTGAGTTCGGTCGACAATATCGGCAAGGCGAAGACGACGGGTGTCGAAGGGTTCGTGTCGGCTGACGTCACGGATACATTCCGTATCCGTGCGGATGCGACCTACATGGAAGCGTTCAACGAGATGACTGGGGACGAGTTGAAGCGCCGCCCACGGTTCAAGAACACGGTCAGCTTGGGATGGAAGGCGACGCCGCGGTTGCTGTTGACGCAGAGCGTGACATACGTGGGGGCGTCGCTCGACTTTGACCGGCCGACGTTCAATCCGGTCGTGTTGCCGGGCTATGCGCTGGTCAATCTCGCCGCCGATTATACGCTGACAGACAATGTCAGCCTGTTCGGGCGGATCGATAACCTGCTCGACAAGAAATATCAAAATCCGGCTGGCTTTGAAGGCACGGGGTTTGGTGCTTTCGCCGGGGTCCGGTTGCGGAACTGAATTTGCGCTGCGCGCGTTACCCCCACGATCTGAACTTGCGCGGCGTCCGAATATCATTCGGGCGCCGTTTGCATAGGGTATGCCCCCAGCTTGTCACAGTGGGCAGCTATGCACGAACGGTGCTTGCTCTGTCGCGAGTTCGGATTTAAGGAACTAGCGCTGATTAACCAGATCATCTCAACCGGGGATTTTGCCTGATGAAGCTACTTTCGAGCCTTGCTCTTGCTGCCGGTCTTGCGCTTGCCGCTGTTGTGCCCGCATCCGCGCAATTGGCGACCGACGTGCCTGCCGGGACGTTCAAGATCGACCCGACGCATGCCAGTGTGACGTGGAAGGTCATGCACATGGGGTTGTCGAACTATACCGCCCGCTTTGCGACGATGGATGCGACGCTGACGTTTGATCCGGCGAAGCCCGAGACGTCTAAATTGACGGCGTCGGTAGATCCAATGTCGATCAAGACGGACTTCCCGTTTGTTGAAAAGGAAAACTTCGACAAGGTGCTCGGCGAAAGCGCGAAGTGGTTTAACGGCAATGTCGCCAAGTCGATCACGTTTACCTCGACGGCTGTAAAGATGACGGGTGCTAAAACGGCGGACGTTACGGGCGATCTGACGCTCCTCGGTGTGACGAAGCCGGTCGTGCTGAAGGTAACTTTCAACGGGGGCATGGCTGCGCATCCGATGAGCAAGAAGCCGGCTGTTGGGTTTTCCGCGACCGGTACCGTCAAGCGCTCGGAATTTGGCATGACGGGCGGAATTCCATTCGTCGGCGACGATGTCGCGCTGTTGATCGAAGCCGAGATGCAGGGCAGCTAAATGCGTTCTCAATCGTGACCACCAATCCACTCCATGGCCGCCCTCCGAGGCGGCCATCCAGGGGCTGCAAACTGAGAGATTTTTGCTCTCCGCCCTGGATGGCCGGGTCAAGCCCGGCCATGGAGTGGGGGGTGATATTCCTTAAGGATATATAGGTGCTTTGATGACTCGCTCCCCTCGCTACAGTGCCGTTGCGATTGCGCTTCATTGGTCGATTGCGTTGGCTGTGCTTGCGCTGCTGGTCGCTGGGCTGTGGATGACGGATGCCATCAAGGCGCCGGAGACGCGGAATTTCGCGTTCAAGGTTTACCAGTGGCATAAGGCGCTTGGTTTGACGGTGCTCGTGCTAACGTTGGTGCGGATCGTGTGGCGGTTGATGAACCCGCCGCCGCCGTTGCCTGCTGGGATGACAAAGTTTGAACGGGTCGCCGCATCGCTGGCACATGTTGGTCTCTATACGTTGATGCTGGCCATTCCGGTGGCTGGCTGGGCGATGGTGTCGGCCAGCCCGCTCGGGTTTCCGACCATGGTGTTCGGTCTGTTCGAGTGGCCCCATATTCCGATGCTAGCTGTGCTTGAAGACAAAAAGCCGGCGGAAGCGTTGTTCAAGGCCATTCATAAGTACCTGGCGTTTGGGTCGATTGCGCTCATCGCACTGCATGTACTTGCGGCCTTGAAGCATCATTTCGTGAACCGGGATGATGTGCTCACTCGCATGTTGCCCGGCGTTCGCGCGGCTCAAAAATCATCGATTGGATAAGCTCATGAACTTGCGAATGGGTCAGGCGTTGGCCGCAGTCCTTCTGGCGGCATTCATGCCGTGCGGATCGAGTATGGCTGCGACGTGGACGGTGGTGCCTGCCGAGAGTTCGATCGGGTTTTCGGGCGAACATGCGGGAAACAAGTTCAAGGGTACGTTTCAAAAATGGGATGCGAGTATCAGCTTTGATCCGGCCGATCTTGGCGGTTCGAAAGCGACGGTAACGGTTGGCCTGGCATCGGCGAAGACAGGGGATGCGACTTACGACAAGACTCTGCCGACAGTTGATTGGTTCAACGTTGCGGCGACGCCCTCGGGGGTGTTTGAGACGACCGGCTTTAAGAGCGTCGGCGGGGACAAGTTTGAGGCCGATGCAACGTTGTCGATCCGGGGCGTGAAGGTGCCGGTGGTGTTTGCTTTCGAGTTCAAGGCCGAAGGCGACAGCGCCAAGCTGGTGGGTAAGACGCAGTTGAAGCGGGTCGCGTTCGGTATTGGCAAGGGCTCGGACGACAATGGCACCTGGGTATCGCTCGACATTCCTGTCGAGGTGCGCGTGAGTTTGAAGAAGGGGTGACCGGGCTCAGCCGAACACTTGGCGGGCGACACGGAAGGTGTTGGCGTAGGCGGTGACGGTATCGGCGATGGGGTCGGCGTAGCCGCCGCCGATGAGGATCACCACAGGGATGCCTGAGGCGCGGCAGGCCGTGAATACGGCGCGGTCGCGGGCGATCAGGCCCTCATGCGTTACGGCGAGGCGGCCCAGGCGGTCGCTGGCCAATGGATCAACGCCGGAAATATACAAGATCAGATCTGGGTTTGAGGCCAGCACGGCAATGAGGGCGTGCTGGCAGGCGGCGAGGTAGGTCGCGTCGCCGGCGTGGTCTGGCAGGCCGATGTCGAGTGTGGAAGCTGGTTTGACGAAGGGGTAGTTGCTCGCACCGTGGACGCTGGCGGTAAAGACGCGCGGTTCTTCAGCGAGGATAGAGGCGTTGCCGTCGCCTTGGTGGACGTCGAGGTCGAGGATGGCCGCGCGCCGGATGGTGGCCTTGTCGAGCAGGGTCAGGGCCGTGACGGCGCAATCGTTGAACACGCAGAAGCCGCGCCCGTTGGAGCGGTGGGCGTGGTGGGTGCCGCCTGCGAGTTGCCCGCTTAGGCCTGATGTGAGTGCGTGACGGGCGGCGGCCAGCGCTCCGCCGACCGTGGCACGCGATCGCGCAACAAGGATTTCGCTCCATGGAAGCCCGATTTCACGCTGGATTTTCGCCGAGACGGTACCGGTCAGCATGGCTGAAATGTAGGCTTCGTCGTGTGCGCGGCAGAGGTCAGGGATGCTGGCTTGCGGGGACGGCGTAAGGTGAGCTGGGTCGAGGATGCGTTCGTCGCGGATGGTTTCGCGCAGCAAACGGTACTTCTGCGCCGGGAAGCGGTGTCCCGGAGGTAGCGGCAGGTCAGGCGTGTCGGGGAAGTAGAAGCGGTGCGTCACGGCGTCGAGTTTAGCGGAGAGCACCAGCCTTGGCCAAATTTTCTATTAGAGTTTGGTTTGGCGTTCTCGCTTGACAATTTGGATGCTTGGGTCCCGGCCTTCGCCTGGATGACGGAGTTTTTGCGGATAGGTTTCCGCCTTGGCTGTCCCAACCAACCGGACAGTCTTGGTACGAGCCCGTTGATGAAAAATCGACGGGGCGGTTTTGCTGTTACCTACCCACGCCGCCGGGGCCTTTGCCGGTGCCGCTTTCGTTTCCGGCGGGTATGACTTTGGGGGCGGTCGCTCCTGCGGTGCGGGCGCCGGTCAATTCGACCGTCGTCAGGATGCAGTCCTTATTGCGGTCGGCCATCTCGAAGGCACGGTTGGGGCGGTCGACAAATTCGGCGCGGTCGACTTTGCCGTCGCTGTTGCGGTCGTAATACTTGAAGTCGACTGTCTCGAACATGCGGTCGATGGCGACGATGCGTTTCCAGTCTTCGGGCGTTACGTAACCTTTGCGTTCGACGTCGCCGATGGCGAACAGTTCGGATGCGTAGGCTTTCCATTCATCGCAGGTGACGTTGCCGTCCTTGTTGCGATCCCAGTTGCCGGCGGCGATCAGGAATGTGCGGTCGATTTCGGAGGGGCCGCCCGTGAGTGAGGGCATGTCCGACGAGCAGCCGGTCATTGCGACTGCAGCACTCGTCATCAGCAACCGGCGCGCGCGCGAAAACTTCGTCGGCATATCTGCCTCTCCAAAACCATGCAAAAAATCGTATGGACGCGAAACCGACGCCCCCGGGCGCTCCGTGTTGTGCTTTTGGCGCAACCAAGCGGCGAAAAGGGGGCCACTGCCTACGATTCAGTCAGGTGATATACTTCTGCGGAGGAAATTGGCTGCCATTTTTGCAACACCGAAGGGCTTGTCCACGGTTTGCGAGGGGCTTGCGTCTTTCTGCTCAGCCGCTCAATTGGCTGTCGGTTGTGCAAAAATTGCTGAAATAAAAGTGCGGAGTGGACCGGAGGCGGGGGCGTAGGGTTCGAGGGATGCGTGGGCATTTGCTAAATGGCGGGCGACCTGTGCGCGTGCCGCGTCCACGCCCAAGACGGTGGCAATCGTGGCTTTGCCTGCGTCTTTGCCAGTGTCTTTGCCTGCATCTTGCGCTGAGTGCGACATGTCGATGACGTCGTCGATGGCCTGGAAGGCGAGGCCGATTTCGCGGCCGAAGGTGGCGAGCGCGGTCATGCGGGCGTCGTCAGCTTGGGCGATGCGCCCGCCCATCTGGACGGCTGCGGTGAACAGAACGCCGGTTTTCTGGTCGTTGATTTCGTTGATTTTTGCGAGTGGGTCGGCGGGGCTGCGGTCGTGCAGATCGCGTTCCTGACCGGCGACGAGGCCATCGGCACCGGCGGCGAAGGATAGGATCGCCGTCAAGTCGAGGCGGGCAGCGCAGGAGAGGTCTTCCATTTGCGAGATGACGCCGAAAGCGCGGGTCAGCATGGCGATGGCGGCCAGCATGGCGGTCGATTCGCCAAAGGCCGTGTGCGTGCTGGCGATGCCGCGCCGGGTTCCGGCGTCGTCCATGCAGGGGAGATCGTCGAGGACCAGGGAAGCTGTGTGGACGAGTTCGACCGCGCATCCAGCGTCGAGCGCTTTCAATGGGTCCGTACCGAATTGGGCGGCAGTCAACATGGTCAGCAGCGGGCGGATCCGTTTGCCGGGGGCGAGCAAGGCGTGGCGCACGGCATTGTTCAAGCTGACCGGACAATTATGAGGGCCGGCAACCAGCACGCCTAGGCGGTGATCGATGAGGCTGCGGAGGTGGGCTACGAATGCGGCATCGCCCCGGCCGACCGATGGGCTGGAGTGCTTTTGCGATGCCGTGTTATTCGCGCGTCCATGCATGCGAATCTGCGTCTCCCATCTTCATCGTTTGCCAGTTGGCGTCGTGGACTACACGGGGCGACCTATGCGTGCCAATGCTATGGAAGTACGCTCAACTGGGCGATTTGGTCCACACACATGAGAAGTAGTTGTTCGTGACAGGAAATACCATCGCTGAGAGTTCGAATGGTTGCTGCGGAGCTTTCGACCTCGTCTTGGTTGGCGGAGGGCTGGCCAATGCGTTGATCGCGTGGCGGCTGATGATGCGGCGGCCTGATCTGCGAATTTGTGTGGTCGAGCGAGGCGAAACGCTGGGCGGTAACCATACTTGGTCATTTCATTCCGGCGATGTGGGGCCAGGGGCGTTGGCCGAGCTGGCGCCTTTTATTGTCGCGTCGTGGGAGCGGCAGAGCGTGCGGTTTCCCAAGCACGCGCGGGTGTTCGACGCCGGGTATCATTCGATTTCGTCGGAGTTGCTCCATGCGGTGCTTGCGCCGATGTTGGGCGACCGATTGATGCTGGAGGCGGAGGTGGCGAGCCTGGGGCCGGATCGCGTGGTGTTAGGCGACCGGCGGGTGCTGACGGCCAAGTGCGTGATCGACGGGCGGGGGCCAGATCCCGATACGCCGCTGGCGCTCGGGTTTCAGAAGTTTGTCGGGTTGGAGATCGAGACGGATAGACCGCATGGGGAGAGCGTGCCGGTAATTATGGATGCGACCGTCGAGCAGTTGGATGGTTACCGGTTTGTTTACACGCTGCCGTTTTCGCCGACGCGGATGCTCGTCGAGGATACGTACTACAGCGATGGGGCGGCGTTGGATGCCAGTGTCATACGCGAGCGGGTCAAGGCGTATGCGGCGGCTAAGGGCTGGCGGATTGCGCGGGTTGTGCGGGAGGAGAGCGGCGTGCTGCCGGTGGTGCTGGCGGGGAATATGGATGAGTTCTGGCGCCACGGAGCGGCTGGCGTTGCGCGGTCGGGGTTGAGGGCGGCCTTGTTTCACCCGACGACGGGGTATTCGCTGCCAGATGCGCTGGCGTTTGCGGATCGGCTGGCGGGGTTGGCTGATTTATCGGCGGCGAGCGTGCGGGTGCAGGTCGAAGCCTATGCGCGGGTGTTGTGGAAGGAGCGGGCGTTTTTCAGGTTGCTCAACCGGATGATGTTTATTGCGGCGGAACCTGCCGAGCGGGTGTTGATTCTGGAGCGGTTTTACCGGCTGCCGGGAGGGCTTATCGAGAGGTTCTTTGCAGCAAAGCTGACGTTGGCCGATAAGGCGCAGATTATTGCGATCATGGCGGCCAAGCCGCCGCTGCCTCTGGGCAGGGCGCTGGGCGTGTTCGGCGAGCGTTCGGCGTGGGTGTTTGCGGGGAAGACTGTGCCATGAGTGCTGATCGCAAGGCCTGGAGCGAGGCCGAGCTGGTCGCGTTTTCGCAGGAGCGGATCGAGCGCGGGTCAAAAAGTTTTGCCGGAGCGGCGCGGTTGTTTTCGCCGGAGGTTCGGGCGCGGGCGTACATGCTCTATGCGTGGTGCAGGCATTGCGACGACGAGATTGATGGGCAGGAGCTGGGGTTCAATACGGCTGAGGCTGCGGGTGCTGCGACTGCCGAGACGCTGGCGCGGTTGCGGGACGCGACGGTTGTTGCGGTCGAGGGGCGGGCGGTCGAGCCGATCTTTCTGGCGTTGCAGGCGGTGGTGGCCAAGCACGGTATTCCGGCCAAGTATCCGCTCGATTTGATTGAAGGGATGGCCATGGATGTGCGCCGTCAGGAGTACCGGACGCTAGAGGATACGCTGACGTATGCCTATCATGTGGCGGGGTGCGTCGGCGTGATGATGGCGATGATCATGGGGGTGCGTGACCGGGCGACGCTGGAGCGGGCGTGCGATCTGGGGCTTGCGTTTCAGTTGACCAACATTGCGCGCGATGTTGCAGCGGATGCTGGCGTGGGGCGGGTATATTTGCCGGGGGATTGGCTTGCCGAGGCGGGTGTGCCGGTTGGCGGTGTGGGCAGCGCTGAGCATGCCGAAGCGGTGCATGAGGTAACGCTGCGGCTACTGGATGAGGCCGACCGGTATTACCGTTCTGCTTACTATGGGATTGCGCGGCTGCCGGGGCGGTCGGCGCTTGCCATTGCGGCGGCGCGGCGGGTTTATTGCGATATTGGCAGTGTGGTGCGCGAGGGAGCTGTTGGGCGGGCTAAGGTGTCGGGCGCGCGGAAAAAGTGGAACGTGGTGAAGGCCGCCGGGGATGTGGTGGCGGCCAAGACGATGGGCACGGTGATAGCGGCCCCGCCGCGGGTGGGGCTGTGGACGATGGCGCGATAGCCGCGTTGCCAGCAGCTACGGGCATGGCTACAAGCGGGCGATGACAGATAGCTCACAAGATCAAGCGCCTGCGGGCGTCCGCGTGCAGGCAGGCCCCATGGTCACCAAGGCTGCTCCCAAGGTTGGTTTCGTTTCGCTCGGGTGCCCCAAGGCGCTGGTGGATAGCGAGCGGATCATATCGAAGCTCCGCGCGGAGGGGTATCAAATCGCGCCTGACTACGCTGGTGCGGACGTCGTGGTAGTGAATACTTGCGGGTTTTTGAACTCGGCCAAGCAGGAGAGCCTGGACGCGATCGGTGAGGCAATGGCCGCCAATGGGCGCGTGATCGTGACCGGGTGTCTGGGCGTCGAGGAAGGGCGTATCCGCGAGGCGCATCCCGGCGTCTTGGCGGTGACGGGGCCGCATCAGTACGAGCAGGTGGTCAACGCGGTGCATGACGCTGTGCCGCCGCTGCACGATCCGTTCATCGATCTGGTGCCGCCGGAAGGGTTGCGGCTGACGCCCCGGCACTATGCGTATCTGAAGATTTCGGAGGGCTGCAACAACCGCTGCTCGTTCTGCATCATTCCGAGTTTGCGGGGTGATCTCGCGTCACGTCCGGCCAATCAGGTGATGATGGAAGCGGAGCGATTGGCAAAAGCGGGCGTCAAGGAATTGCTGGTTATCAGTCAGGATACGAGCGCGTATGGGCTCGATATCCGCTATGCGGAAACGCCTTGGAAGGGTGCGCCGCTGAAAGCGAAGTTCCTCGATCTATCCCGCGCACTGGGCGACTTGGGCGTGTGGGTGCGGATGCACTACGTTTATCCCTATCCGCATGTCGACGATGTTATTCCGCTGATGGCGGAAGGGAAAATTCTGCCGTATCTGGATATTCCGTTCCAGCATGCCTCGCCGAATATTTTGCGCGCGATGAAGCGGCCTGGTGCGCAGGGAAATACTTTAGAGCGCATTAAAGCGTGGCGCAGCGTTTGTCCGGATCTGGCTATTCGCTCGACATTTATTGTTGGCTTTCCGGGCGAAACGGAAGCGGATTTCCAGATGCTGCTCGACTTTATGGTCGAAGCGAAAATCAATCGCGCGGGGTGTTTCAAATATGAAACCGTTCCCGGTGCGGTGGCGAACGACTTGCCGGATCAAGTGCCTGAGGACGAGAAGGAAGAGCGCTGGCACCGGTTCATGGCCGTGCAGCAAGAGGTGAGCGCGGCAATCCTGCAAACCCGCGTCGGGCGCACCATCCCGGTGTTGATCGACGAGGTCGATGAGGACGGCGCGGTGGGCCGCAGCCAGTGGGATGCGCCGGAGATTGATGGAAGTGTGTTTGTCGACGGCGCGGCCGGGGCGAAGCCGGGGGATATTCTGCAGGTGCGGATCACGGCGGCGGATGAGTATGATTTGTGGGGGGAGGTGGTGTGAGGTGTTTGGTCTTGGGCGCTTGACTTGATTCATTGCTAAAGACACGGTTGCTATAGTGAATGCTCGCTCACCCGAGCCAAAACCTCACCCGCATGTTCCCCCGGCCTCACTACCGGATAGATCGTCTCGGCAATCACCCCGTCCCGCACGATCAACGTCAGCCGCTTGAGATAAGCCACGCCGCCGGTCTCAAATCGCGGCAGCCGCAGCGCATCGGCAAACGCAAACCCGGCATCGCTCAACAACGCAAACGGCAACCCGAGCCGCACCGCAAATTCGGCCTGCTCCTCGCATGTCTGCCCGCTGATCCCGACGACATCGAAGCCTGCCGCCTCGAAGTCCGCATACCGGTTGCGAAACCCCTCGGTCTCTGGCGTCGAACCGTGCGCCCCGGGAATATTGTCCCAGTCCGGGGGGTTGGGAAACCCAGGCCGCCCCGTCCACGGATACACATACACGACGCATCGATTGGCCCACGACAGCGACACCTTCCCGCCCTGCGTTGATTGAAGCGCCATATCCGGCAGAGCCAACCCCGCCACCAGATGACCCGCCCCGCCATCATACACCGGCAGTCCGGCACTCACGATGCAACTCTCGGATTGGCGATCAGCCACGCCAGCACATCCCCCGCATTCCGGTCCGGTGGAAACACCGGATAGAACACCTGGGTCACAACCCCATCATCCACGACGAGCGCGAACCGTTTCAAGAGGGTCTTGCCGTCAACCTCCATCGTCGGCAAGCCGGCAGCCGTCGCAAACGCCAGCCCCGCATCCGATAACACCGGAAACGGCAAATGCAGCCGCTCCGCCGCCTCCCGCTGATAAGCGCTGTCCTGCGTCGAAATCCCAAACGTTGCAACAGTGCCCGCAGCAATCAGCTCGGCATGATGGTCGCGAAACGCGCAACTCTGCGGCGTACATCCCCGCGCGCCCGGTACCTGATCCCACCCGTCCGGCAGCGCGACCCCCGGCTGCCCCGTCATCGGATACCCGTAAACAACGACCCGCCCAGCAATCTCGCTCAGCGTGACCAACGACCCATCCGTCGCCGCCAGTGCCACCGCAGGCAACCGCTTGCTCGCCAGATGCGCCATCGCCCCATCATCCAACGGCGCTGGAATCTTCGACCAATCCACGCCCTGCAAATTCATCTGATTGGTCATGCAATCTCCGTAGGTTCCCTCCCCCTTGCGGGGAGGGGTTAGGGGTGGGGTTTTTTAAGTTCGGCGGAGGCGACAGAGCGGCTGATCAAAGGAAAAGTGGAGTGCTCACCCCTTATCGCGCAACAATCGCGACTTCTCCCGGTTCCAATCGCGTTCCTTATCCGACGCGCGCTTGTCATGCAGCTTCTTGCCCTCGGCGAGCGCCAGCTTGAGCTTCGCGATCCCCTTGGCGTTGAAATAGATTTGCAGCGGCACCAGCGTCATGCCCTTGCGCTCCACCGCCTGCGTGAGCTTCACGAGTTCGCGCGCATGCATTAGCAGTTTGCGCTTGCGGCGCGGCTCGTGCTGAAAAAACCGCCCGGCCTGCTGGTACTCAGGGATATACGAGTTGATGAGAAACAGCCCGCCGGTTTCCCAGCTCGCGTAGCTCTCCGCAATGTTGCTCTGGCCTTTGCGCAACGACTTGACCTCGGTGCCGGTCAACATGATCCCGGCCTCGTACACGTCATCGATCTTGTATTCGTGGCGCGCCTTGCGGTTTTCGGCCACAACCTTCCGGCCGTCTTCAGGCTTCGCCACTTAATCCGTCTCCTCGCCTCGTTATTCCGCTGCATCCGCGCGCAGCATATTCATGTCGCGCAGCACCGCATCGATCGTGCGCGCCGCGCCTTGCGACACCGGCACCAGCGGCAACCGCATGTCATCCTTACATAGGCCCATCCGCGCTGCGATATGCTTTACCGGCCCCGGATTGCCTTCTATGAACATGATGTCGTGCAGCGGCATCAACTGGTCGTGCAGCTTAAGCGCCTTGGCGAAATCGCCCGCCATGCATGCATTCTGGAACTCGGCGCACAACCGCGGCGCAATGTTCGATGCAACCGATATACAGCCATGTCCGCCATGCGCCATGAACCCGAGCGCTGACGCGTCATCACCCGTCAGCAGCACGAATTCGCTCCCCATCGCCGCGCGTTCCTGCGAAGCACGCTGCAAATCCGCCGTTGCATCCTTCACGCCCGCGATATTCTTGAGTTCAAACAACCGTGCCATCGTATCGACCTTCATGTCGATGACCGACCGGCCCGGAATGTTATAAATAATGATCGGAATATTGATCGCGTCGTTGATCGCCTTGAAATGCTGATACAGGCCTTCCTGCGTCGGCTTGTTGTAATACGGCGTCACAATCAGTACGGCATCCGCGCCGGCCTTCTCGGCAAACACCGACAGCTCGATGGCTTCGTCCGTCGAGTTCGAGCCCGTTCCGGCGATCACCGGCACCCGGCCCCGCGCGGTCTTGATGCACAGATCGATCACATGCTGATGCTCGTCGTGATTGAGCGTCGGGCTTTCGCCCGTTGTCCCTGTCGGCACCAAGCCATGCGTGCCTTCCGCGATCTGCCAGTCGATAAAGCGCACGAACGCGTCGTCATCGACCTGTCCATCGGCAAACGGCGTGATCAATGCAGTAATAGAGCCTCGAATTTTCACGTCGTCCGTCTCCGGCTTTGATCTTTAATTTAGCTGCGGCATGCTTTGCTACCGCTGCAGGCGATTTCGCACCTTCGGTCATCCGCACCAACGCAAACAGTATGCCGATCCTTGTTCCGCCCCATTTGCATTGCTAGCGTGCAAAAAGCGAACAAAACCGTCAACCGTCGAGGATTGTCCCCACGTGACCTTTGACTTTAGGCGGTTGACCCGCGCCCTGCAAGCCAACGCGAGCAATCTCCGATGCGTGCGCCTTGCCGCGCTGGTCGTCATGGCCGCGTTGACCACCCCCGCCAGTGCCAAAGACCCCACACTGTCTCCGACCGCCCGTGAAATCGAGCACTTCAAAACCTTCGATGCCGCCATCGCGCCCGTTCGCGGCTACGACCTCAGCGTCGAGGAGGCCGCCCGCATCCGTGATTGCATCAAAGCCATCAGTGCTCGCGAGTTGGCCAAAGCGCTGGAAATCCGCAGCAGCATCAAAGATCCTGTCGGCCTGAAGCTCGTCAACTGGTACCGCCTGCGCGGTGGCTACGGCCAGATCGGTGAATACAAAGCCTTTCTCGCCGAAAACCCCGCCTGGCCCGAGCGCGGCATTCTCAACCAACGCTTCGAGGAACTGCTCTTCTCCGAAGGCGGCAACGCGGCAAACATCAAAGCCCACTTCAAAGACGCCGAACCCAAGAACGGCATCGGCTTTGCAGCCATTGCCTCGGCCGATCTGGCGCTTGGCGACACCGAAGCCGCTAAGACCCGCGCCGTCAAAGTCTGGCGCGAGATGACCATCCCGCCCAACTATGAGCAGGGCTTCATCGAACGCTTCGGCAAGTTCCTCACCGCCGCCGACCACAAATGGCGTCTCGACCGCCTTCTCATCGACGACATCCGCTGGGCCGCCGACCGCAACGACCGCGCAGGCGCGATCCGCCGCCAGATCGACCGGCTCCCTAAAGACGACCAAAAAATCGCGCAAGCCCGCCTGGCCGTCTTCCTCCACGAGGACGGCGCCAAGCTCGAAATCGCCAAGGTTCTCTACGACGCCAAGGGCGACACCGGTTTCCTGTATCACCGCATCCAGTCTCTGCGCCGCGCCAACAAAATCGACGACGCCGCCCGGCTGATGCTGACGGTCCCCACCGACCCCAAGCTGACCCCCAACCTCGATGAATGGTGGGCCGAACGCCGCGTCCTGGCCTACGCCGCCCTTAACGCCGGTAACGCCAAACTCGCCTACGATCTCGTGAAAAACGCAGGCCCCCTGACCGTCAATCCAGCCAAGGAACAGGCCTTCATGGCCGGCTGGCTCGCCATGCGGTTCCTGAAGGATAACCCCGCCGCCGTTCAGCATTTCGCAGCCGCCGCCAAGGCCGCAGATGGCCCGCTCTCACGCAGCCGCTCCAGCTATTGGCTGGGCCGCATCGCCGAATCCTCCGGCGATAAAACCAAAGCCACCGAGCACTACCGCCAGGCCGCCAAAGAAATCGACACCTTCTACGGCCAGCTCGCCCAGTTGAAACTCGACCCCAACAACCGCCGCATCGACATCAAGATGCCAGCGCCGCCGTCCGCCGAACAGATCAAGCGCTTCAACGACCTGGACGCCGTCAAGGCCGTCGTTGTCGCCCGCAAATCCGGCCTCGATGTTGGCATCACCCGCAACATCATCGCCCACCTCAAAACCTACTTCGACAACGAAACAGACGTCGCGCTCGCCGCCCATCTGGCCGACGCCATCGGCGACACTCAGCTCGCCCTACGCAGCTCCAAGACCGCCATCGCCAAGGGCCAGAACCTGCTCGTTTACGCCTACCCCGTTCACACGTTCCCGAGCTTCAGTCCGCTCAGCACACCCCCCGAAACCGCCTTCCTGCTCGGCATCACCCGCCAGGAAACCGAGTTTAACAAAGATACCGTGTCGGGTGCCGGCGCCAAAGGCCTGATGCAGGTGATGACCGTCACCGCCCAGCATGTCTGCAAGGACTACAAAATCTCCTGCGAACTGGACCGCCTGCTGCCTGACACCGCCTATAACGCCAAGATCGCGTCGGCCTACATCGGCGACCGCATGAAGGAGTTCGGCGGCTCCTACATCCTCGGTCTGTCGGGCTACAATGCCGGCCCCGGCCGCTCGCGCGAATGGATCCGCGCCTTCGGCGACCCCCGCGACCCCAAAACGGACCCCATCGACTGGATTGAGCGCATCCCCTTTCAGGAAACCCGCGAATACGTCTCCAAAGTCCTTTCCAACATCCAAGTCTACCGCGCCCGCTTAGGCGACGAAGCCAACGCCCTCCAGCTCGACCGAGACCTCGAACGCGCCCGCGGCAAAACCGGCGCTCCGTCAGGTCCGGATGGTTGAGCAGACGCCACGTAGGTTGGGTTGAGCCTTGCGAAACCCAACACTTGCCGAAAGAGATCCGGGATCCGCAACACCCTCCCCATGTGCCTCGCCCCATCCTTCAACTTGCCCACCGCCACCGGAAGCCTATCTCCCCAAAACTCCGTCACCTCAGCGAAGGCTGGGATGACGTTAAGTGAGTGGCTCGTTTTCCAACAAACTGCCCCCGGTCGCCCTCCCCGCCAATTCCCTGTATACCCTCGCCCATGACCCCAGATCTCGACGCCGAAAACCCCGACGCCCCCGCCCCACGAGCGTCCGCGCCATCCTCGGGCCCCGCCGCCCGAGCAGCTGCCGAGCTGACGCGCCTGCTCGCCGAGCCGCTCGCGCCCGGCCTCTATCTCGTCGCCACCCCCATCGGTAACCTCGCCGACATCACGCTGCGCGCCCTGTCCGTTCTGTCCCGCGCCGACGTGATCTACTGCGAGGACACCCGCCACAGCCGCACCCTCACCGCCCACTTCGGCATCACCACCCACCTGACGCCCTACCATGAGCACAACGCCTCCCGCGAACGCCCCAAAATCCTGGCCCAGCTCGGCGGCAAGCGCTCCATCGCCCTCATCTCCGACGCCGGCACCCCGCTCATCTCCGACCCAGGCTACAAGCTCGTCCGCGATGCGCTCGACGCCGGCCACCATGTCGAAAGCCTGCCCGGCGCATCCGCCGCCCTCGTCGCCCTCACGTCATCCGGCCTGCCTACCGACGCCTTCACCTTCGCAGGCTTCCTGCCCAACAAAAGCGCCGCCCGCCGCACCCGCATCCTGGAACTCGCAGCCGTCCCCTCGACGCTGCTCTTCTACGAAGCCCCCTCCCGAATCCCCGAAAGCCTCGCCGATCTGGCAGCCGTCCTCGGCCCGCGCCCCGCCGCCGTCGCCCGCGAACTGACCAAACGCTTCGAAACCATCCAGCGCGGCACCCTCGACACTCTCGCAGCAAACGCCGCCGGACTCGAGCCTCGCGGCGAATACGTCATTCTCGTCGGTCCCCCAGCCATGGTCGATGTTTCCGACCAGACCATCAGACAACGACTAATATCGGTAATGGACGCCATGACCCTGCGCGACGCCGTCCGCTCTGTCACCGCAGCCCTCGACGTCCCCAAATCCCGCGTCTACGATATAGCGATCGAACTGCGCGACAGCGCCCAGGAAACCACTGAGAACAGCGAGACCGGTAGGGTATAAATTCAAAGAAAACAGCCTCTTGCGTTAAATCAACGCGCAATGGCTGACTCCAGTCACGTCTATCAGACCTTGGTCTGACCAATCCGCGACCTACGCCCCATTTGAAGCCAGCCTGAATTGATCCATTGTCCAGGCATACATCCTGCATTCTAAGGACCAGGTGAGGACACCCCCAACGCTGACCGGCAGACGAGCCGGCCGAACTTGCAGCCAGGATTGACAAATATGCCCGCGTTCAAGAGTACAGCGCTCATCGGATGGTTCATTCTGAGCCAATCTGCAGCCGCATGGGCCGGCACCGTTTCCGTCGAACCAGATAAGTCCCACGCGACCATCGTCGTCACCGCCGGAAACGCGACCGTGGACGAAATCCTCGAGACCCTCGCCGAACGTACCGCCTTCGACCTCGAACGCATCGGTGACGTCGAACTGCCGCGCACGATCACCCACACCTACACCGGGACGCCGCGGCAAATCGTCGACCGGCTCCTCAAAAACGAAAACTATGCCGTCCTAACCTCGTCCGAGGCCGGTAGCATCCAACGCGTCGTCGTCTATGCCCGCCCGTCCGTCACGGCAGCCGCCTGGTCACAACCAGCAGCCCCAATGCCGCTCGCTCAGCCGCTGCCACAACCTCATCCGGTCCATGCCGTAGCCCCCCGCCCGTTCCGAAATACCGTTCCGGATTTCCCGCCGCCAAAATCCACCCCCCCCCCAACCCGGCGCACACTCGCT
>JANLYB010000047.1:0-2805 GCA_031365425.1 Hyphomicrobiaceae bacterium | reverse complement strand
CCAATCTCGGCTCGCTGTTCAACATGACCCGCCAGGTGATCGAAGGCATGCGCGCCCGCAAATTCGGTCGCGTCATCAACATCTCCTCGATCAACGGCCAGAAGGGACAGTTCGGTCAGGTCAATTACTCGGCGGCCAAGGCCGGCGATATCGGCTTCACCAAGGCCTTGGCGCTGGAAAACGCCAAAGGCGGCATCACCGTGAACGCGATCTGCCCCGGCTACATCAACACCGAGATGGTGCAGGCGGTGCCGAAGGAAGTGCTGGAGAAGAGCATCCTGCCGCTGATCCCGGTCAACCGCCTCGGCGAGCCCGAAGAAATCGCCCGCGCGGTGGTGTTCCTCGCCGCCGACGAGGCCGGCGCCATCACCGGATCGACGCTGTCGATCAATGGTGGGCAGTACATGGTGTGACGGGCTCTGCGTTATCGCGTGTGCCCGCGAAGGCGGAGCTTCGGCCCTTGAATGCCGAGAGTAGTCGATGCATCCGGCTTTCCGTTTTGCGCAAGATCGGCCGGGGCGGCGGAACCGCCCCGCAGACGAGCTGTTGGCGTCCAGGGCGCGCCGGCCCTCAGCAAAGTGGCCTCAATCGGAGAGGCAGAGCGATCCCCCATAAAGAAAATCTTCCATTAATTTGCGGTTAAGAACGACCGTGAAAGTCGCGGCTGGCGAAATCTGGCTTAAACGAGAGCTTCGTAATTGCGGCCCCATCCTTTGGCGGAAGAGGTCGTGATCAAGCGCTTCGATACCTTAGTGCCATCCATCGCGACGGTAGGGCTGCTGCTTTTCGTCACGCTTGCCAGCCTTTGGGGCATGGTGAGCTGGAAGACGATGCAGGAACGACAGGTCGCGCTAACCCGCCCTACCTGAGAAGCAGAATCTCACTGCGACGGGAATATGCGATGACGCTTTGCCGCTTCGTTTACTACAGTAAATAAAATACTCCATAAGTTCGCACGGCGACGCATTGGCGGCAGATTTAAAGGGCATCCTGGCGAGTGCCCAGGTTCAAGATCACCTGTGGCGCAGCACCCGTATCGGGTTCGTCGATATTGCCGACTTCGCGGGTGAGCTTTGCAGCAAGCTTCAGGAAACGGCCTTGGGCCACAAGGTAAGCTGCACGTTCGGTCATCTGATTGTAAATCGGCGTGGGGTCCCCGACGCCAATCGGCACGCTAAGTCATTGGTTTATTTTGCGGTAGAGGAGTCATTCTTGGACGCTTATTCACAAATTTGCGCCTTAAGCATTTTCGACATAGATTACCGCCGCCAAATCCTGCGAACCACCAGCGCCTGTAATATCATCGACCTTCGCCTGCGAGGCACCGATGCTCACGATCCATCACCTCGGCCACTCGCAATCGGAGCGCATCGTCTGGTTGTGTGAAGAGCTGGGAATTCCCTACGAACTGCGGCACTACCGACGTGACGCGACCACGCGCCTCTCGCCGCCCGAGCTCCTGGCGCTCCATCCGCTTGGCGCCGCACCGGTGATTCAGGATGGTGACCTGCTGCTCGCTGAATCGGCCGCTATCGTTGAATACATCATCGTGAGGCACGGCGGCGGCCGGCTCCGGCTCGACCCCTCGCATCCCGACTATGCGAACTATCTTTATTGGTTTCATTTCTCGAACGGCAACCTGCAACCCGTGACAGGCAGGCTCATGATGATGAGCCGCGCCGGCTTGCCGGCCGACCATCCGGTACATGCTTCGTTGCAAATGCGGTTCGATCGCGTGATGCAGCTCGTGGATGCGCGCCTGCGTGAGGCCACGTATTTCGCGGGCAGCGAATTCACGGCTGCGGACATCATGAGCGTTTTCTCACTCACCACAATGCGGCTTTTCCAGCCGGTCAACCTGCGGTCCTATCCTGGCATCCTCGCCTACCTGCAACGCATCGGCAAACGGCCGGCCTACCGGTGTGCGATGGCCAAGAGCGATCCAGATCTCGTGCCGATGCTCGATTAAAGCCAGTTCCCTAATGGCCGCCTTTAAGCGACGCTTGACGCTTGCAACTTTGGACAGTGGCACGATAGGTCAGCGCCACCGACGTGCGCGAGCGCCCTCACTTCGCAAGGAATGAGCACGGCGAGCTGTCGACGATGTCAGGGTTCGGCATCGAGAAGGCCATGCTCGCGCTGCTGCAATTATTAAGCGGATAGGTATCTGCTGTATCAAGCTATGCCGCGCGGTGGGTCAATCCTTCGAGATAGGTAACCGAAAATTTTTGGAGGAAGCCAACATTTCTCACTCGGAAGCAGCGACGGCTCGATGCGGATCTTCGAATCGACCGTGATCATCGAGTACATTGAGTCCCGGTCCCGACAGCAGTTTTACAACGCGCCAATATTAATGCTTCCCAAAGCCAGTTTCTTGTGTTCGCTCTTTGCTGCGGTCGTGTCTCATGGGCTGAATTTCAACTCGAAGGCGAACGAAGCTCCCTATTATGCCTCTTCGCATAAGCAGGCCCCGCATTAAACGCAGCCGTAGTTTTGAGTTTCACCAAGCAACGGCCGCTTTCTAAGGCCGGCGTCTAGTCGGTTCGCGGCTTCGTACTTTTACGACCAAGCTATTTGGCGTTTGATTCCCGTGGAACTACGAAAATTGCAGGTTGTCTATTTATAGATTAAGGGTCAATTTTATTGCCTGCGCCGGGCTTGAGCTTGTGGGCTGCGTTTACAATCCTCAAGTGTAATGGCTTTATTCAAGGAGTTCTTCTGGCCCGGTCGCCGGTTGAGTTCTTGGCAACCGGAGAATGCGACATGGATCAACTGGCGGCCCTGCGGTTGTTCATCCACGTTGCG
>JANLYB010000030.1:0-26060 GCA_031365425.1 Hyphomicrobiaceae bacterium | reverse complement strand
GCAGCTTTTCACGATGCGCGGTCTGTTCCGTATCCGCTCGGCGGCCGAGCTTGGCCGCAAGCCGATCCCGCTGACCGAGGTCGAGGCTGCTGCCGATATCGTCAAGCGGTTTGCCACCGGCGCGATGAGCTATGGCTCGATTTCGCGCGAAGCCCACACGACCCTTGCGGTTGCCATGAACCGGATCGGCGGAAAGTCGAACACGGGTGAGGGCGGCGAAGAAGCCGACCGTTACGTACCGCTGGCCAACGGCGACAGCATGCGTTCTGCCATCAAGCAGGTTGCTTCGGGCCGCTTTGGCGTGACGACGGAATACCTCGTCAATTCGGACATGATGCAGATCAAGATGGCGCAGGGTGCAAAACCCGGCGAGGGCGGACAGCTGCCCGGCCACAAGGTCGATGCGACAATTGCAAAAGTGCGCCACTCGACGCCGGGTGTCGGCCTCATCTCGCCGCCGCCGCATCACGACATCTACTCGATCGAGGATCTGGCGCAGCTCATCTACGATCTGAAGAACGTCAACCCGAAGGCCGACGTGTCGGTAAAGCTCGTCTCGGAAGTTGGTGTCGGCACGGTTGCTGCCGGTGTCGCCAAGGCCCGCGCCGACCATGTGACCATCTCGGGCTTTGAAGGCGGCACGGGTGCGTCGCCGCTGACGTCGATCAAGCACGCTGGTTCGCCTTGGGAAATCGGTCTGGCCGAGACCCATCAGACGCTGGTGCTCAACCGTCTGCGTGGCCGCATCGCGGTGCAGGTCGATGGCGGCGTGCGGACCGGCCGCGACGTGGTGATCGGCGCTCTGCTAGGAGCGGACGAGTTCGGGTTTGCGACCGCGCCGCTGATCGCTGCGGGTTGCATCATGATGCGCAAGTGTCATCTCAACACCTGTCCGGTCGGCGTTGCGACGCAGGACCCGATCCTGCGCGCCAAGTTCAAGGGCAAGCCGGAGCACGTCATCAACTACTTCTTCTTCGTCGCCGAAGAAGTCCGCGAGATCATGGCAGCGCTCGGCATTGCCAAGTTCGACGACCTCATCGGGGAAACCGATATCCTCGACAAGGACCGGGCGATCGAGCATTGGAAGGCGCGAGGTCTCGACTTCGCACGGCTGTTCCATAAGCCGAACGTGCCCAAGTCGGTTGCGATCCGGCACGTGGAGCGTCAGGATCACGGGCTTGAGAAAGTGCTCGACCGCACGCTCATCGAACTTGCGATGCCAGCGCTCGACGACAAGCTTCCGATCAGGGCTGACGTTGGTATTACCAACGTCAACCGCTCAACGGGCGCGATGCTGTCGGGGCAGGTTGCAATGCGCTACGGCCATGCGGGTCTGGCTGAGGACACCATCTGGTTCAACCTCAAGGGCACGGCTGGTCAGGCGTTTGGTGCTTGGGTCGCCAAGGGCGTGACGCTCGATCTCATGGGCGAAGCCAACGACTATGTCGGCAAGGGCCTGTCGGGCGGCAAGCTCATCGTACGGCCAAACCCGGTGTCGGGTATCAAGCCGCATGAGAGCATCATCGTGGGCAACACGGTGCTGTATGGCGCGATCAGCGGCGAATGTTATTTCCGCGGCGTTGGCGGCGAACGGTTCGCCGTGCGCAACTCGGGCGCTTCGGCAGTTGTCGAAGGCACCGGCGATCACGGCTGCGAATACATGACGGGCGGCGTCGTCGTTGTGCTCGGCGGCACTGGCCGCAATTTCGCGGCCGGCATGTCGGGCGGCGTCGCCTACGTGCTCGATGAGGACGGCAGCTTCGATGGCCGTCTCAACAAAGAGATGGTCGCGCTTGAGCCGGTCGAAGCCGATGCCAAGCAGATCGGCAAGCTCGGCGCGGCGGCGGGCCTCGTTCCGCTCGTTGACGGCGATCTGCGGTTCGACGATGCGGCGCGCCTGCATGCACTGATCGCGCGGCATGCGCACTACACCGGTTCGGTGATCGCGCAGACGATCCTCAAGGACTTCGCGGCCTACCTGCCGAAGTTCCGCAAGGTCATGCCGGGCGAATACAAACGCGCGCTGGCCGACATGGCGAAGGTTGCGGTGGCGGCGGAGTGAGAGTCTCTTTCCTCTCCCGGTACGGGAGAGGATGTCCGAGGGACAGGTGAGGGACTCGTCGCAAGAACAGGCGTTCGCGCAAGTTCGAAGTCCCTCATCCGCCCCTACGGGGCTCCTTCTCCCGTACCGGGAGAAGAAAAGGAACGGCGCTTTGACGGGACAGCTGGCATTTCAGGCATCATGGACCGGCAGAATATTCTTGACCTCATGAATGCAACCGCTGCCCAGAACGACGGAAAACCGTTGGGCCGTTTGCGGTTTGAAGCCGCTGCGGGCATCAAGGCTTATCATTGGACCAAGTATTGGCCCCGATACAGCGAACTGGTCCATGAAGCAGGCCTCAGGCCAAATGCCATGACTGAAGCCTACAGTGCGTTGCAACTGCAAGAGCACTTGGCCCTGACGACGAGAAAACTGGGGCGATTTCCAACGAGCAATGATCTGAGGGGAAGTACAGACGGCCCGACAGAAAAAGTCTTCAGAAATCGCTTCGGCTCGAAAGCAGGAATCGTGCAGGCCGTGCGAGAGTTCTGCCAATCCCAACCAGGATTGGAAGATGTCCTCGCGCTTTGTCCCGAGACATCGACTGCAGAGATCGAAAAGCCAACCACAAACGGGAGCGTTTCAGATGGATACGTCTATCTGATGAAATCGGGACGCTACTACAAGATCGGGAAAACCAATCACGTTGGTCGCCGTGAACGCGAGGTCATGGTGCAAATGCCCGAGGCGCTTAAACCGGTTCATTCGATCATTACCGATGACCCGGCATGTATCGAAGACTACTGGCATCGTAGGTTTGCTGGAAAACGCAAAAACGGCGAGTGGTTTGATCTTTCACCCGAAGATATTGCCGCTTTCCGTCGCCGGAAGTTTATGTGATTACCCGGTCGCCTACTCAAGTTCCATTTTTTACTCCATGGCCCCCCTCCGAGGCGGCCATCCGGTGCCACAACTTCATTTCTACCCGCGCGACGCCTGGATGGCCGGGTCAAGCCCACGGTTGTCAGGTATAATTGCCATTCCCTAACACTGCGCCCCCGGACGGCGTTGCGAGCACAGCGAGCGATGCCGCTCCGGGGTCTTTGACCTGCGTAGGATTGGTAAGGATCCCGGATCTGCGTGCGCAAGTGGGCGCACTTGTCCGGGAAAACAGTGGGAGGAAATCCGAATTCCCAGCAAGGCATCGGAACCGGAACGTCCTGTCGATACCGGGATGACTGGGCCATGAGTAAAGTTATGTGACCTTCTCCGGGTTGCTGGCGGACGGCTGGCCGGCCTTTGTAATCAACAGCGCCCCGCTCGGGGTTTGGGTCACTTCGACCTCATCGCCGTCCTGCTAACCCAGTCTCTCAATGAGTTCATCGCGGATGCAAACACCAAGATCGCCGCTCTGGTCGTCCCATTTGAAGATTTTCACGGCACAGCCCCGGTCTATTGGTCATTGCAGGTAACATCCTGCCTCAAATCGTACCACCCTGCGCGAATTTACTGCACACGCGAACAGTGACGGCGGGCATTTGGCACGCTATAGCTCGATGCTGCACAACTTCTAGAGACTGGACCACGATGGGCAAGCCGACGGGATTTATGGAATTTGACCGCCACGACAGGGGCTATGCGCCCGTCGAAGAGCGCACGAAGCATTTCAAGGAGTTCGTGGTTCCGCTGGCCGATGCCGAGTTGAAGAACCAGGCATCGCGCTGCATGAACTGCGGCATCCCGTTCTGTCACAACGGCTGCCCGATCAACAACCAGATCCCGGATTGGAACGACCTCGTCTATTCGGGCGACTGGAAAGAAGCGTCGGCGAACCTGCATTCGACGAACAATTTCCCTGAAGTGACGGGCCGCATCTGCCCGGCGCCGTGCGAAGCCGCCTGCACGCTCAACATCGACGACAAGCCGGTGACGATCAAAACGATCGAGGCTGCCATTGCCGACCGCGCGTGGAGCGAGGGCTGGATCAAGCCGCAGCCAGCCTCGCACAAGACGGGCAAGCGGGTTGCCATCATCGGGTCGGGTCCTGCAGGCTTGGCTGCGGCCCAGCAGTTGGGCCGCGCGGGACACGACGTGCATGTGTTCGAGCGCAATGCCTATCCGGGCGGCCTGCTGCGCTACGGCATCCCCGACTTCAAGATGGAAAAGACCATCGTCGAGCGCCGCGTCAAGCAGATGGAAGC
Source organism: Hyphomicrobiaceae bacterium (assembly GCA_031365425.1). GTDB lineage: Bacteria > Pseudomonadota > Alphaproteobacteria > Rhizobiales > Hyphomicrobiaceae > JANXVY01. Next base: position 21,815 of record JANLYB010000030.1, on the reverse strand, counting down.
CGAAGGCGTCACGTTCCATTGCAATACCTTGATCGGGACCGGTGGGCGTCCGGTCGCTGAACTGGTGCGTGAATTCGATTCCGTGCTGTTTGCAAGCGGCGCGGAAAAGCCGCGCAATCTGACCGTGCCGGGCCGCGCGCTCGGCGGCATCCATTTCGCGATGGATTTCCTGCCGCAGCAAAACCGCCGCGTTTCGGGCGAGCCGGTCTCCAATTCGGGCACGGGCGAGATCGCCAAGGGCCGCCATGTGGTTGTGATCGGCGGCGGCGATACAGGATCGGACTGCATCGGCACCAGCTTCCGTCAGGGCGCGCTGAGCGTTACGCAGCTCGAAATCATGGCGATGCCGCCGGACAAGGAAAACAAGGATCTGACGTGGCCGAACTGGCCGCTGAAGATGCGCACGTCGTCCAGTCAGGCCGAAGGCGCCAAGCGCGATTTCTCCGTCAACACCAAGCGCTTCGAGGGCAAGGACGGTCTCGTCACCAAGCTCGTGTGCGTGAAGGTCGACGAGAAGTTCAAGGAAATTCCGGGCAGCGAATTCGAGATCCCGGCTGACCTCGTACTGCTCGCGATGGGCTTCGTGTCACCGATCACGGATGGCCTCGGCCTAGACGTCGATGCGCGCGGCAACGTGAAGGCCGACGACAAGGCCTATGCGACTAGCCAGAAGAACGTGTATGTCGCCGGCGACATGCGGCGCGGGCAATCGCTCGTCGTGTGGGCGATCCGCGAAGGCCGTCAGGCGGCGCATTCCATCGACAAGGCACTGATGGGCAAGACGACGCTTCCTAGATGAGTGTTGGGGCGCGTTGAAGAGCGTTTGCTTGACAAGGGATACCCGATAGTTTGGAGAGACGGCCTGCTGTGCGGGCCGTTTCTTTTTGTGATGCCAACCGGAAGGCCTTGCTGCGTGTATGCCGTCCTGACCATCGTCATCGCATTCGTCGCGTCCGCCGTGGGCACGCGCGTGCTGATCGATTGGCTCACAGCGCGTCAGGTGGTTGCGGTCGAGAACGATCGCACAATGCATTCGGGGCAGGTTCCGCAAGGCGGCGGCAAGGCGGTGGTCGCGGCGGCGCTCGGTACTGCGCTCGTGATGTGGCCGTGGCCGGCGTGGTATGCGGGGCTTATTCCAGGAGCCATCGGGTTGGCGGCGATGTCGGCGGTCAATGACCGCCGGGATATTCCGTTTGTGTGGCGGCTCGGCGCGCATCTGGTAGCGGCGGCACTATTGCTGGTGTTGATCCCGAGTCAGACGTTCGTGTTCGGGGGGCTGTTGCCATTCGGGCTTGACCGGTTTCTCGCTCTGCTGGCGCTTGGGTGGTTCATCAATCTATATAATTTCATGGACGGCATCGACGGCTTGTCTGGCGTCGAGACGATGGGAATCGCGGGCGGGGCGCTGACCGTGTTTTGGCGTGCGGGCGTTGCCTCGCCGCTCGATGGGCTGGCGCTTGCCGTGCTCGGGGCGAGTGCAGGGTTTCTCGTGTGGAATTGGCACAAGGCCCGCATTTTTCTAGGCGACGTTGGGTCTATTCCGCTTGGGTTTTTGATGGGCGGGCTGTTGTTGTATGTCGCAACGAACGTGTCGCTCACCGCAGCCGTGATCCTGCCGCTGTACTATTTGACGGACGCGACGCTGACCCTGTTGCGGCGGTTCTGGCGCGGCGAGAAGGTGTGGGAGGCGCATCGGACACATGCTTATCAGCGGGCGGCGCGGGCGGCGGGCTCGCATTCGGCGGTCGTAGTGCGGATTGCGGCTTGCAATCTCGTGTTGATCGGCGCGGCGGTTTTGGCGGTCGGTTTCCCAATTACAGGGCTCGCCGTGGCTGGCGCCAGCGTGGGCGTGTTGATGTGGTCGCTGGAACGGATGGCTCGGGCCGGTGAGGGGTGCCCCGCTACGATCAGCCTGCGGCGCTGAGCGGCGGCCAAGGCGGTGCACTGGCATGATATGTGAACATGCAAGCTTGGACACGCCGCTGACCAGATAACCAGGACGTTTATGCTCCTACGCCAGACCCTGTTGTATCTGCCAGCCCAGGTGCTTGGCCCTATCTTTCAGCTGATCTCGGCGTTTGCCTGGACGCACTATCTTGCGCCGGCAGAAATGGGGTCGTTTGCGCTGATCAGTGCGGCGCAGGAACTGGCGTTCTCGGCCGCGCTCATGTGGTTTTCGCTCTACACGGTGCGGTACTTCGATAGCGACGCGCATGCCGACCACAAAGCCGAGTTTCATGCCACCGAGATGGCGGTGCTGATTGGGTCGTCGCTGGCGATGGGGCTGGCGCTGATCGTTATTCCGCTTGGACAGGGCGGACGGCTCGGCGGCGCGCTGCTGGCGGCGTCGCTGGCGTTCATCATTTCGCGATCGCTGGTGTCGTATCTGGCGGATCGGGTTCGCGCCGAGGGCGATACGCTGGCCTACACGGTTTTACAGACGGCTGGTCCGGTGTTGGGGTTCTTCGTGGCGCTGATGATGGTGACGGTTTTGCCGTCGACGGCGGCGACCGTATTGACCGGCTATTCCATTGCTCAGGTGGCGTCGCTCGGGTTTGCGGCCTACCGGCTGCGGTTCAGTCTACGTCCTCACGATGGGGCTTGGCACATCGTGAAGGCTGCGATGGTTTATGGGTTGCCGCTGTTTTTTGGCGGACTGCTGGTTTGGGTTGCCAATAACGGGGTGAGGTTTCTGGTCGAGTGGCGCGAGGGCGTTGCAGCGGTCGGGTTGATAACGGTGGGGTGGGCGCTCGGGTTAAGAGCGGCAGCGTTCGCCTCCATGCTGACGACGGCGGCGGCGTTTCCGCTGGCGGTTAAGAAATCACGCGAAGAGGGCATGGCTGCGGGGCAGGCGCAACTCATCAACAACGGGGTGCTGCTGATCGCGGCGCTCGCCCCGGCGATTGCCGGGTTGTACGTCATCGGCAAACCGCTGATCGAACTGATTATTGCGGCACCCTATCGCGAGATCACCACGCAGATTCTGCCGATGGCGCTGGTGACCGGCGCGCTGCGCAATGTGCGGATTCATTTCGCCAATCAAGTGTTCCTGCTGCACGAAAAGCCGATGGTGCCGGTTCTCAACGACGGAATCGATGCGCTGTTGACGCTCGTGTTCGGCGGGATCGGGCTGTGGTTCGGCGGACTGACGGGTTGCGTGACGGGCGTCATGATCGGGTCTATCGTCACGCTCGCGACCGGGTTTGCGGCCGCATGGCACTGGCACGCGTTCACGTTTCCGCTCGCGGATGTGTTGCGAATTGGGACAGCGACGGTTGCCATGGCCATTGCAGTCGCGCGTCTCGATATCAGGCCGGCGACAGCTTCCATCGCATACGCCATATTTATTGGCGGGATCGTTTATGCCGCCGTGTTGGCCGTCATGTATCCCACGCTAGCTACCAAAGCGGCCGGTCTTTTGCAGAGCGCGTTGGCAAAAGCCCACATTGGCGAGCGTCTCGCGGCTCGTCTCAAACGATCCTAACCAAAGAAGCGTCCTCATGACCTATCGCCTGTGCGTCATCCATTCGTTCGATCCTCGCGGCACCAAAGTCGGCGGGCTAGAAACGTTCATCCGCGACATGATCAAGTTTCTCCCGGACGATTTCATGTTCCTGATGATCGGCGTCGATGGCACGGGCGATCTGGAATTGGGCAAGGTGGTGCGCCGCGAGTTCAATGGCCGCCCGTATGAATTCCTCCCCGTCTTGCACTATCCCGACGCCAAGGCGCACGAAGCCGCCAAGACGCTCGGCGACAGTATTAATCTCCAATTGATGGCGGGCTTGCTCAAGTACCTGCCTGCGGTCCGGCGCACATTGAAAGCGCAGCCGACCAGCGTCGATCTCCAGCGCGTGGAGTTTGCTTCGCTGGTGCGTGCGCTCGGGATTCCGTTCACACAGATGCTGCATGGCGAGGGTGCGCCCAAGCTGCAGATGGACAGCCTGCTCAAGAGCTATCGCTATCTCCATAATCTCAACGAACACATCGCGGTCATGGCGTGCGATAAGTTCCTGTGCGTCAACCCGATCATCACAGAGCGCATCCGCGCGACCTACCTGCGTCAGGCTCACAAGATCGAAACCCAGACGACCTGGGTCGATACGGCGAGGTTTTCGCCCAAGCCTTTCCCGACCGACGACGGATTCCGCGTGGCGTTTGCCGGGCGGCTGGACCTCTTTAAACGTCCGCCGCTGATGTTCAAGACGATTGCTGCCTTGCGTAACCGGCTCGGCAATGGCGTGCAGTTCCACTACATGGGAACGAGCGACGTGCGCCGTTTCCCGGAGTTTGCAGCAATTGAGAACAACACCGTGCTGCATGGGTTCAAGTCGGCACAGGGCGTCGCGGAGGTTCATGCCTCTTGTCATGCGGGGATTTTGACGTCCGAGTTCGAGGGGATGCCGTTCTCGGTTCTGGAGACACTCGCGTGCGGGCGGCCGATGGGTGCCGTCAACCTTCCGCAGCTTGAATCCGTCATCAAGGATGGCGTGAGCGGGCAGATGATTTCGCGTTCAACGGACGAAGACGAAATGTCGGAACGGCTAGCGGATGCGTTCGTTGCCATCCGGGACAAAAGGCGGGCCGGTATAATCACGCCGGAAGGGGTCGCCGCGCAGATCGCCGACTTCACGCCGCAGGTGCAGCTCGCCAAGTGCTACGCCAATCATCGCGCGCTGCAGGACAAGAAGTATGGCGCGGCAAGGGTGGCTGCGGCGAAGGCGGCTTAAGGGATGGGGCAGCCGTCGTCGAGGAGCGTGTAGGGCGCAATAGCCTATTGGCGTATTGCGCCGTTGGGGACCCGTAGGGCGCAATACGCTTTGCTATTGCGCCCTACGGGTCAGCAATTTTCCCCCAGAAAACTTATCCCCGCCCCCTCGGCGCGCCCGTAATCTGAACCTGTCCGTTTCATGAGGGGCGCTTTCCGGAGGCGTTCTTGGTAGTGGAAACGGATGTTAGAGTTGAGCGAAGCGGGCAACGCAGCCCGACTGAGCAGAAGAGCGATCTCATTCGTGGAACTCGCGGCCCCACGCCGGTCCGGCCGGCAAAACAACTCTAGCCAGGGAGCGGCGCCGTAGGTGCCATTACCCAATTGCGGAAGACCGCAGCGCTTGCCGCGCCGCTCCTCCCCTCGTTTTTTGAAAAATGAATGAGAGTGCGTTGCTGGTTGTATAGACTTTTTCCGTGATCGTGCCTCGGATTTGTTGAACGCTTGCCCTTGGTGCGGGCTTGTCGGATAACCCTTTACCGCACTGCTGTTGGCCGGGAGAGACGATGACCGTTCAGACGCCGATCGAGACGCCGCTACTGCTCATTGAGCGGCCGGAGCCTGCCATAGCGCTCATCATCCTCAACCGTCCGCAGACGCGCAATGCGCTGTCGCGGGTCATGATGACGGCGCTGGCGGATGCGATTGCCGCCGTTGGGGCGGACCCCGAAGTTTCTGCCATTGTGCTTGCCGCTAACGGTCCGGCGTTTTGTGCAGGTCATGACCTCAAGGAATTGACGGCTCACCGGATCGACACCGATGCAGGCGCGGCGTTCTACGCAGCGACGATGACCCAATGCGCCGGCGTCATGCAGGCAATCGTTGCTTGCCCCAAGCCAGTGATTGCCGCAGTCGAGGGGATTGCGACTGCCGCAGGGTGCCAGCTTGTCGCCACTTGCGATCTGGCGATTGCGGCCGACACGGCGACGTTCTCGACGCCCGGCGTCAACATCGGCTTGTTCTGTTCGACGCCGATGGTGGCGCTGACGCGGAACATGCCGCGCAAGCGGGTCATGGAAATGCTGCTGCTCGGCGAAGCTCTCTCGGCATCGGATGCCGCCGATTTCGGGCTCGTGAACCGGGTCGTCCCCGCGGGTAAGGTACGCGATGCGGCTCTCGGCTTTGGGCGCACGATTGCTGCGAAATCAAAAGTCACGGTCTCGATCGGCAAGACCGCGTTTTATGCCCAGGTCGATCAGCCGCTCGATGAAGCCTATGCGTACGCCGCTGAAATCATGACGAAGAACATGCTGCTTGCGGACGCCCGCGAGGGCATCGGCGCGTTCCTTGACAAGCGCAAGCCGAAGTGGAGCGGGTGCTAGCCGGCGGCGCTTTGCGATAGAAAAGAGCATCATGAACCACGACAGCTATCCAGACAGCTACATCGCCTCGGTTCTTGGCACGGTCAGAACGTTTGCGTTCGTCGGGGCGAGCCCGAATACGAGCCGGCCAAGCTACTTTGCGATGAAGTATCTGATCGCCAAGGGCTACCGCGTCATTCCCATCAATCCGGGGCACGGCGGCGAAACGATCCTCGATCAAAAGGTTTATGCCAAGCTTGAGGACGTGACGGAGCCCGTCGATGTGGTCGACATCTTCCGCAATTCGACAGCGGCGCTCGACATTACGCGGTCGGCTATCGCGCTTAAAGACAAGCTCGGGATCAAAGCCGTGTGGATGCAGCTCAGCGTGGTCAACGAACAAGCCGCGCGAGAAGCCGAAGCGGCGGGCCTCAAGGTCGTCATGAACCGCTGTCCCAAGATCGAATATGGCCGCCTTTCGGGGGAAATCGGCTGGATGGGCTTCAACACCGGGTCGATCTCGGCCAAGCGGCCACTGTTAGCACCTGGCGGCGTTCAACGCCATGTCATCGGTAAAGGCTAAGTATGCGAGGGTAGGGTAAATGTGTTGATCCCTTGATTCGGAAAGCCCGGATTGCCGATGCTGATAACCCTGATCCTTGATGCGTCGCGACTTTGGCGCTGGCACCTGACCCTGATCGATCAACTTGAAGCCGGGGCCGGCACGCGGGTTTCGGTTGCTTTCTCACCGGTTCAGCGCCCGCTTGATACAGCCGTCGGCATGGCCCTGCTGCTGGAGGCAACGCTGGCGAAACGGTCTGGGCCGCATCCGTTCGATGCAATGAAGCCGGGCGATTTCGACAAATGGTTTTCTGAAACAATCCAGGCCTGCGATCTCGTCATCGACCTCGCGTCGCTTGAATTGGCCGACGATCCGCACGCCCGGACGCTCATTCCGCTCTACAACGGCGTTCCTGGCGGGTCGGCGTTCTGGTCAGCAGTGCTCGACGGCTCGGCACCCTTTCTCAGTCTTCATGATAGTACGTACGGCGTGCTCGCGATCGGCCAGCCAGCGATCGAAAGCCCGCATGCGCTTGCGATCAGTGCAGCCGGCGTCGTCACGCGGCTAATGAGCGGGTTGATCGCTGCAGCTCATGGGCCAGCGCCGACGACCGGCGTGCCGCATCTGGCAGACTATGGCGCGCGCGCTCCAGGCCTCACGTTGCCCGTCGTCCACTTGCTTGGCCGCAAAGTGAGCAGCAAGGCGCGGCGCTTGATCGACCGTCAACTTGAGACCGCACCGCAATGGGCCGTTGCTTGGCGCTTGCGCGCAGCGGGTTTCAATCCGCTCGCGGGCGGCGTGTTGTCGTTGGCAGACTATCAGCTGCTTGCCGACGATGGTCAGCGCTATTACGCCGATCCGTTCGTGTTTGCGCGAGGCGACGAGGTCGACGTATTTGTGGAAGAGCTGCCGTACGCGACAGGGCGTGGGATCATTTCCATGTTGACGGTGAGGGCCGATGGGTCGGCCACAGCTCCGCGCCCAGTTTTGGAAACGGCGCTCCACCTGTCGTATCCGCAGATCTTTTCGCGTGACGGCGCGATCTGGATGATGCCGGAGTGTTTTGCGAGCGGCGGGCTCACTTTGTACCGTGCGGCGCGCTATCCCGATCGGTGGGAGCCGGTGTCGCGGCTGATCGACGAGCCGGTGCATGATGCAACCTTCTTCGAACATGGCGGGAAATTGTGGATCGCAGCCAATACTCAAGGGCCGCCATCAGCGCGGTGGGGATCGAGCTGGGATAGCCTCAGTCTTTATTCTGCGGACACTCTGCTGGGGCCCTGGACGCCTCACGCGGCAAACCCGGTCTTGATCGATGCGGCCAGCGCGCGACCGGCGGGCTGCGTGTTCGTTGAGGGTGGCAAGTTGTACCGTCCGGTTCAGGACTGCAGCAAGGGCTATGGTTCGGCCCTGGGCATCGCATCGATGACTCGCCTGGACGACGGCGGCTTTAGGCAGGAACTCGTTGGGCGGCTATCGTTCAGCCCGGCGTCCGGCCTGCTTGGGCCTCACACGCTCAACCGGGTCACGTGCAGAGGTGGTGTGTTCGAGGCCATCGACCTATTCGCGCCCAGGCGGCTTCTTCCAACTGCTGGCCGGTAGCACGTGCGCGCCATCGCGCCAACAGCACGAGCAGCAGATGGTTGCTATTCCCGACCGCAGCTCGGATTTCCTCGCTCTGCTTGGCCGCGCCAGCGTAGAATGCGAACGCCTAACGGACTGCACAAACCATGACCGGAGCGTCCACCATGAGCCGAGACGTGTTTGTCGCCGGGGTCGGGATGATCCCCTTCACGAAACCGGGGGCCAATGAACCGTACCCGCAGATGGCCGCCAAAGCCACGCGGGCTGCGCTCACAGATGCTGGAATTGGATACGAACACGTACAGCAGGCTTACGTCGGGTACGTCTACGGCGACTCCACCGCGGGTCAGTGCGCGCTCTACGAAGTTGGCATGACCGGCATCCCCATTATCAACGTCAACAGCAACTGCTCAACCGGTTCGACAGCGTTGTTCCTGGCGCGTCAAGCGGTGGCAAGCGGCAGCGCCGATTGTGTACTCGCCCTGGGTTTCGAACACATGACCGCCGGTGCCCTGGGCTCCGTGTTCAAGGATCGGCCAAGTCCGTTCAACCGTTTCGACAAGGCAACCGAAGAACTGGTCGGCCATGGCGAAATCCCACTGGCGCTGCGCTATTTTGGCGGCGCGGGTCTTGCCCACATGGAGCAATACGGCACGAAACTGTCCACCTTTGCCAAGATCCGCGCCAAGGCGAGCCGCCACGCCGCCAACAACCCGCTGGCCCTGTTTCGCACCATTGTCACCGAAGACGACGTGTTGAATGCTCCGGTGATGTGGCCAGGTGTGATGACGCGGCTGATGGCCTGCCCGCCGACGTGCGGCGCGGCTGCCGCGATCGTCTGCTCGACCGGTTTCGCAAAAACTCACGGAATGAGACACAACGTGCGCATCAAGGCACAGGCGATGACCACGGACCGGCCCATCGCTTTTGAAGCGCGCGACATGCGCGAAGTCGTCGGATTCAACATGACGAAGACCGCCGCCAGCCAGGTCTACGAGGCAACCGGCGTCAATCCCCAAGACGTCGATGTCGTCGAACTGCACGACTGTTTCGCCCACAACGAATTGATCAGTTATGAAGCGCTCGGCTTGTGTCCGCAGGGCGGCGCCGAGCAGTTCGTCTGCGACGGCGACAACTCTTACGGTGGAAAGTTCGTCACCAACCCGTCAGGCGGGCTTCTTTGCAAGGGCCATCCGCTGGGAGCAACCGGCCTCGCACAATGTACGGAACTCGTCCAGCAACTGCGCGGCACGGCAGACAAGCGGCAGGTCGAGGGCGCACGACTGGCGCTGCAGCAAAATCTCGGCCTTGGGGGTGCCTGCGTCGTCACCTTGTACGAACGAGTCTGAGGGAAAATCTGTGATCGACAGAAAATGGATCGGCTACAAGTTACCGCCGTCTGTGCTGCTAATCGAACGCGGCCGGCTGCAATTTTTCGCAAAGGCGATTGGCGAGACGGACCCGATATACACCGGCACTGTCGCCGCACGCGCCGCCGGTTATCCAGACATTCCCGCGCCGCCGACTTTCATATTTGCTGCTGAACTCGACTCGGGCGTCGCATTCCGCCTGCTCGAAGACTTGCAAATTCCCGTTAGCAAAGTGCTGCATGGCGAGCAAAGCTTCACCTACCACGGGGCTGCATGTGCCGGTGATACGGTGACCGTCCACTCAACCATCACCGACATCTACGACAAGAAAGGCGGCACGCTCGAATTCATCGTGTTGAACGCCAGCGCCATGAACCAGCGCGACGAGCTGGTGGCCGAATTGCGCTCGATCCTCGTCTATCGCCATTGATCGGAACCGCCATGAGCCCGCCCACTTTCGAAACAGTTCAAGTCGGGGACGAATTGCCCGTGCTGCAATTACCGCCCGTGAACCGCGCAACTCTTGCCCTATTCGCGGGCGCGTCGGGTGACCACAATCCGGTTCACATTGACACCGATGTGGCTCGCCGCGCCGGCATGCCCGATGTGTTCGCGCACGGGATGCTGGGCATGGCATGGATCGGCAGGTTGCTCACCGGTTGGGCACCGCAGAGCCGGCTGCGCCGCTTCGAAGCACGCTTCCAGGGGATCACTCATCTGGGAAACGCCATCCGCTGCAGTGGCCGGGTCGTAGAAAAACTCGATTATAGCGGCGAGACCTGTGTCCGCATCGAACTGCAAAGCGCCAACCAATTCGGACAGACCAAAATCACCGGCGAGGCCATCGTCGCATTGCCGTAATTGAATTGAGGAGAACGCATTTATGACGACCAAACTCGACGGCAAGGTCGCCCTCATCACCGGCTCGGGTCGCGGCATCGGACGCTCGATCGCCCTCAAACTGGCGAGCGAAGGTGCGCGGATTGTCGTCAACGACCTCGACACCGAACCGGCTCAAGACACCGTGCAGGCCATCCGCGGTGCAGGGGGCCAAGCAATTGCCTGCGTGGGCAGCGTCACCGCCTCCGACTTTGCCGACCGCTTTATCGGTGCCGCCGTCAGCGAATTCAAAGGCCTAGACATCATCGTCAACAATGCTGGCTACACTTGGGACAACGTCATTCAGAAGATGACCGACGAGCAGTGGTACGCCATGATAGACTGTCACATGACAGCACCGTTTCGAATCCTGCGCGCCGCACAGCCGGTCATCCGCGCCCTCAGCAAGGCGGAGACCGACGCGGGTCACCGGGTGATGCGCAAGGTGGTCAATACTTCGTCAGTCGCTGGTCTATTTGGCAATGCTGGTCAGACCAACTATTCCGCCGCCAAGGCTGGCATCATCGGCATGACGCAGACGCTGGCAAAGGAATGGGGACGCATGAATGTCACTGTCAATTGCGTCGCCTACGGTCTGATAAAAACGCGCCTGACGTCGAGCGCTTCCGATCAGTCCACCGCCAGCATCGATGGCCGCGAGATCAAGGTCGGCGTCAATCCCGACCTGTTGGTCACGATGGAGCGCACCATTCCGCTCGGCCGTGGCGGGACACCCGATGAAGCTGCGGGCGCGGTATACCTCTTCTGCATCCCTGAGTCCGACTACATTAGTGGCCAGACGTTGATGTGCAGTGGCGGCCTTACAGGGATTTGAACCATGCTACCTCAGTTGCACCGCCATCGCTGGATGGACGACGATATCGAAGCCTTCCGCATTCAAGTTCGCCGCTATGTCGCGGCCGAACTATCACCCCATCTGGACGGTTGGCGCCGTCAGGGCTTCATCCCACGAGAGGTTTGGCGGCCCTTCGGGGAATTGGGCTACCTTTTGCCCGAAATGGACGAATCCTATGAAGGCGCTGGCGCCTCGGTGGCTTACCAGTTGGTGGTCCAGGACGAATTGGCCAAGGCAGAGATCCCGGCCAACACAGCGGTACACACGATCGCCGCCCACTACATCCTCGACTACGGCACAGATGCGCAGAAGCAGCGGTGGCTGCCGAAGCTCGTGAGTGGGGAATTCCTCGCCGGCATTGCTCTCACCGAACCCGATTGCGGTTCCGACCTGAAAGCCATGCGCACCCGGGCCCGGCGCGACGGGGGCGAGTATGTGATCGACGGTGCCAAGATTTTCATCACCAACGGCTTTACCGCCAACCTGCTCGTGGTCGCAGTCCGCACGGGTGACGCTGGAAGCCGTGGCGTCTCGCTTATCGTACTAGAGACCGAGAACCTTGCCGGCTTTCACGTGGGGCGGCGGTTGGAGAAACTCGGTCAGCATGCCTCCGATACGGCCGAGTTATTCTTCGACGGCGTGCGCGTACCGGCTGACAACTTGATCGGCGAAAAGGAGGGCGCCGGCTTCGTCCAGCTGATGAGCCAGCTACCCTATGAGCGCCTTCTGCTGTGCGTGCCAGCCGCTGCCGTGATTGAACGAGCGGTGGAACTGACGGTGGAATACACGCGGCAACGCAAGGCTTTCGGCCAGCCACTGGCGGATTTCCAGAACACCCGCTTCAAGCTCGCCGAATGCGCAACGCTCGCCCATGTCGTTCGCAGTTTCGTCAACGACTGCATCCAGCGCCTGCTCGACGGCACGCTCGACAACGAGGCCGCCTACATGGCGAAGTGGTGGTGCACCGAACAACAAGGCAAGGTGACCGACGAATGCCTCCAGCTTTTCGGCGGCTACGGCTACATGGCCGAGTATCCGATCGCGCGCCTGTACGCCGACTCCCGTGTCCAGCGCATCTACGGCGGCACCACCGAGATCATGAAAGACCTCATCGCGCGAAAGTTGTTTGCGTGAAATCACAACCAATAGACGTTCGAGTCTGCCGGATCTTTGAAGGCCAATAAGTTCCACTCTTCGTCATTACACACAATCGTTGAGTATGCAGGAATGGCTTCCAATATGTCCTCCCCTTCTCGAAAGCCCGGTCCGCTCACCGGCGTACGCATCGTCGAAATGGCTGGCATTGGTCCGGGTCCCTTCGCTGCGATGCTGCTCGCCGACATGGGAGCCGACGTCATCCGTGTCGACCGGCCAGGGGGCACGGATCCCTGGATGCGCCGTGTCGTCCGGCGCGGGCGTCAAACAATGACGGTAGACCTCAAGGACCAGGCTCAGGTTGCGCAGATTGTCCGCTTGGTGGCACAAGCCGATGCCTTGATTGAGGGCTTCCGGCCCGGTGTGATGGAGCGGTTGGGGCTCGGCCCCGAGGCCATGCTGGCGTTGAACCCGCGGCTCGTTTACGGACGCATGACCGGATGGGGCCAGACGGGCCCGCTCGCGACTACCGCTGGGCACGACATCACCTACATCGCTGTGACCGGCACACTTGACGCCATCGGCCCGCGAGACCGGCCTGCATTGCCATTGAACCTCGTTGGGGACCTCGGCGGTGGCGCTCTCTATCTCGTCTCGGGCCTACTCGCCGGGATCATCTCGGCTCGCACAACCGGTCACGGTCAGGTCGTCGATTGCGCCATCTGCGACGGCGTTGCCTCCCTCATGGCAATCTTTCTCGATCTTGCCGATCAGGGCCAATGGATCGAAGCGCGAGAGTCCAATCTGATCGACGGTGGTGCTCCATTCTATTCGACCTATGAATGCGCTGACGGTCGCCACATCGCGATCGGCCCCCTCGAATCTCAGTTTTATGCGCAGCTATGTGAACGCATCGGCATCCCGGCGGAAGCGGACCCAGTGCGCTTCGATCCCGCCCAGTGGCCGCAGATGCGCGCCCGTCTCGCTGCAATTTTCAAGACCCGAGATCGCGATGACTGGGCTCGGCTGCTGGAGGGAACAGATGCCTGTGTCGCGCCGGTGCTCACTTTAACGGAGGCTCGAGACCATTCCCATCTTGCCGCGCGCAGCGTCTATCGAGAGGTCGACGGCGTCGTGCATCCAGCACCTGCGCCGCGTTTTTCACTCACCCCCACTGCACTTGATGCATCCGTCACGGCGGCTGTAACACTGGAGGAAGCGCTGAGCCGGTGGAAAACCTGAGGCTGGAAAACATACAGGATCTGCCGGGAACCAACTCATCTTCGCCAGACGTCACAATGCCTGTTGGCATATCAAGCTGTACCGCTTCAAGCCTAATCCGCCAAGGATATAGCCCCATCGCGAACGCCGATAAAGCGCACACGCTCCTCGTCGGTTATCGAGCGAAAGCGGCGCGCAAGCATGCGTTCCCCGCGCCCCAGACCGAGTTCAGCTACGGTGACGGCAGTCCGGCCCACTTGTTGAACCGCAGCACGGCTAATCAGCCCCCATTCTCCGGTCTGAGTGGCCATCCGGGCAACAGCCCGCAGATAAGGCAAACGGCTCTGCGTGATGTGGCTGATCTTTGGAATATCCTGCCGGTAACCAAGCAGCGGCTCCGGCAGATTGGCAAAGCGGCTCGTGGCAAAAGTCGCCAACAGCTTGGCCTGATCCTGCCCCCGCTTGAGCGTTTGAGAATACGGCACCCGGCGAAACCATCTCGTCCGCCCCATCCAAGTTGGATGGGGAATGGGAAAGCCGATATCCGGCCGGGCAACGATCGCCTCATGTGTCGTTGGCACGCTAAACGCTCCCAGGATTACACCGGTCGAACGGAATGCGATTGCCGACGCGCCGAGCAGATCGGCATTCGGATAGGCTTCAAGAAAAGCAACCTGGCGGGCAAAGCGGTCTGGATAACTGAAATCATCGCCATCCATACGGGCGATGTAAGTGCCGCGTGCCCCATCAACGATCTGGTTGAGCCGCGCAGCAAGCCCCAAGCACAGTCCATCCTGGATCAACCGGATCCGGGCATCGCCGAAACTCGCAATCACCCTAACCGTTTCATCGCTCGAACCATCGTCTACGATGACGAACTCGAAGTTCCGGTAACTCTGAGCAAGGATCGACCGGATCGCGGCGCCCACCGTACCGGCGTTGTTGTGCACGGACATGGCGACCGTTATGAGCGGACCGGGTATCCCCAGTTCAGAGGTCACGATAGAACATCCTCCCCGGCCACCCGGACGCACTATAGGTGCGAGCCCCCGCTAGCCGCCAGCTCACTTCGTGGATCAGCCGGCGTGCAGCCTTAAGCCCCTTGTGCGGACCAAGAATGAGACGGCTCGTTGCGCCCAGCGCCGAAGCAACCGTCTCGACCGCGGCACTCCCGGCATGACGTTTGACAGCCTCGTCAAGCTGCCCCGCATCGAGCTGCCAAGTAGTCGATGGACGCCGCGCATAGGCCCCTTTACGGGCTCGCTCGAACAACGCCGGTAGCCGCGCCCGGTAGGTATGTTCGCGAACAACCCGGTCATGCGCACGGCCAGCCATCGCATCGCGCTCGGCCGGATTAGCCAGCAAGTGACGAATTTTGCCAGCAAGTTCATCAGCACTTTCGAACGTCCCGATCTCAGTCTTCAGATCGAAATACTGATCCAGCCCGTCCGCCGGCTCGGTCAGTAACACGCCACCTGCGCCCGGAACTTCGAACGTCCGCGCCTTGATCTGGCGGCTGCGCGCAATGCGCCCGCCGATGAGCTGCAGCCCGCTATCGGAAAAGTTCAGCGAGACACGTGATTGCTGAAAAATCCGCCCGATGTCGTCCGCTGCGACGACACCGCCATCCCAGCCCTTGCCGAAGCAATCGACCTTGATCCCGCGCTTGCCAAGCTCGGCAACCCACTCCGGACGATTGCCATACTTCGCCCCCAGGAAGCTCACGTCATACCGGCAGTCCGCCGAAGCAATGGGGATACTGAGCTTGGCCCCGCACGCCGCCCACTGCGACACAGCCACATTCGTCAAGCCGTCTTGTTTGGCTTGATCGAGGGCTGGGGTGTGCGTCGTGATATGCAGATCGACATGGCGCGCAAAGAACCGCGACATTTGCTTGTATTTCCAGCTGTCGTCGGTGCCCCAATTGACGACCGCCGCAGGAGACTTCGCGCGGATCAGGTCGAGCGTATCTGTCCAAATTTCATGAGACATCAAAACCAGAAACACCACATCGGGCTGAAACGCTGCAACTTCGGCCACGAGGGCTTTGTTCAACGCTGCAAAGTCCGGATAGGCAGACCGGTCCCAGCTGTCGAACAGCCGCACCTCATCCGAGCCCGCTATACCCTGCAGGTCGGGAAGGATGTTCGCGTACTCATACCCCTCCCCGCGCGCAGGATCGCCGTACGCATTGCGACCGAAAACAGCAAGAATCTTCATTGCGCCGGAACCAATAATACGAGATTCCCAATCTTCGCGGTCATTTAAGCCTCCAGGACTCCCACACAAACGGAAAACACCAGATTTCTACATGCGTCCTTGCCAAGTCGACTCGAATTTTATTACGCTTCTCTACCGCGCCCGGAATGAAGTTATGAAATTGAACTTGTACATTGCGCGTCTTATTAATCCAACCACTTCCAATCATCGCAGGAAGAACGTCATACTCCCCCCCCTCTATGTTGATCTTAATAAGGTCAATCTGCGCCAACCCCAGCTCGCGAGCCGTCGCCGCGAATGATTCAATTCTCACGGTCTCCATGCCGCTCACCGCGGATGATTTTACCACGCTTGAGCCATCGGCTTCCTCACTTATCGAGAATATGCCCCTCGAATCCGAGAGACCATAGTTGAAGCAGTGAATTTTGGGATTGCCCGCAAAGCGTTGATTGCATCCGTCATAAAATTCGCGGACAGGTTCAAACAGATAAACTGTGGAACCGTATTTATCGTGGATCGCATCGGCAAAATCGCCTTTATATCCACCGAGGTCGACCACCACACTACCTTGATTAAGGGCGTAGTCCAGGCGCAAAGTTTCGTCCCCTCGGCATTTGAACCATCTATTTACGGCAATGCTGAATTCATCCTTCTCAACGTACAGTTTGTATAAATAGCTTACTCGATTTCTGATTTTCTTAGCAATCAACTTGGGGTGCATGGGTTCGCCAGATTGTTGTTACTAGGGGCCGACATTCAAATTGCACATGGATGATAAACGCGGCGCCACGCCTCAAACATGAGGACGCTCCATAGCGCATACTGCCCATTGCGCACGCCGCCCAAATGATCGGCCCAGAGTCGGCGTATCGGCGCAGGATTAAAGAATCCCGCCTCCCGCAATTTGCCTTCGTCAAGCAAATCCTCCGCCCAATCGCGCAGATCCGTCCGCAGCCAATCCCCGACCGGAACGCTGAAACCAGCTTTGGGCCGGTCCAAGAGACTGGCCGGAACATGCCGGTATAGCACCTGACGCAACACCCACTTTGCCTGCCCCTTGCGGATTTTTAAATCCAGCGGCAACGACCACGCAAATTCGGCGACACGGTGATCGAGCAACGGCGCACGGACCTCCAGCGAAACCGCCATGCTCGCACGGTCCACCTTGGCAAGAATATCTCCAGGCAAGTACCCGAGCGTGTCGTAATACTGCATGCGCTCAATCGTGTCGGGCAAGAGCGCCACTAACTCTTCGTCCGCAACCGGCCAGATCGTCTCCTTGCCGCCGATAACGACGCCCGCCGGATCATCGGGCCATTGGCTCGTCAACTGCCGGTAAACGCCGGCCTCATCGAGCGCCAGCACACCCGCCAGCTTATGAAGTTTATCGCCAAGGTACGCCGGCCGGTGACGGACGGGGATAAGTTTGGCCAGCCGGTCGAGCGTCTGCGGACGGGTCGAGGCCAGAGCAGAGGCCACGGCGCGACGTGCTGGAAGCGGTAAATGCCGCGTCTTCCGGCGCATCACTTCGCCAAGATTGTAGCGATTGTACCCCGCAAACAGCTCATCGCCGCCATCCCCCGACAGCGCAACCTTCACCTGACCGCGCGCAAGCTTGGACACCAGATACGTTGGGATCTGCGAGCTATCGGCAAACGGTTCGTCATAGATCGACGGCAACCCTGGAATGACGTCGAGCGTTTCCTTGGGCGTCACCATGAACTCGGTGTGGTCGGTTTTGAGGTGCCGGGCAACCTCCCGCGCATACGGCGCTTCGTTGTAGTCGTCCTGCGAAAATCCGATCGAAAAACTGCGCACCGGCCGCTGCGAAACGCTCTGCATCAGCGCAACGACCGCGGAACTGTCATACCCGCCCGAAAGAAACGCACCGACCGGCACATCGGCGACCATGCGGCGCTTCACGGCATCGCTCAGTAGCCCGCTCAGAGCATCGACGGCTTCCACCGGCGAGCCCGAAAACGGCTGCGACCGCACCTGCGCGATCCTCTCCCGCAATGTCCAATACGGTTTGTTGCTCGTGGCCCCATCCGGCCCGATCGTCAGGATGTGCCCCGGCTCCAACTGGACCACACCGGCATAGACCGTCGCCGGCTCCAGATAGTGCCCCCGGCGCACGAACCCAACGAGCGCATCGCGATCAATCTCCGCCCTGAATTCCGGATGCGCCCTCAGTGCCCGCAACTCCGAGCCAAACAGAAACAGCGCCCCTTGCCGCGTATAATACAGCGGCTTCTTGCCCAGCCGGTCACGCACGAGGCTGAGCAACCGCGTCTCGCGATCAAACACCGCCAGCGCAAACATCCCCGCACTCTTGGATATGGCCTTTTCCAGCCCCCAAGCCGCGATGGCTTCAGCCAGAACTTCGGTGTCCGAATGCCCGCGCCAAGCAACCCCACTACCAAGTTCAGCCCGCAAATCGTCCGCGTTATAAATCTCGCCGTTGTAGCTGAGAATGAACCGCCCCGATGCAGACTGCATCGGCTGACGCCCGGCAACGGTCAAATCCACAATCGACAACCGCCTGTGGCCCAGCGCAACGCCGGCCGCCTCGTCCACCCAGACGCCGCCCTCATCCGGACCGCGATGCACGAGGCTATCGGCCATCCGGCGGACCGTCTGCTCAAGGACTGTTGCGGGCGCAGATCGCTTGAGGTCGAGGAAGCCGGTTAGTCCGCACATGAAAAGCTCATCAACCCTGATCCCGTCGCCCCAACCCGTCAGCCCTGTGCAAGAAACGCCTTGTAGGTCTCCGCAAGCCCCTCGCGCAGGGTGATCTTTGGCGACCAGCCAAGCGCATGGAGACGGGCCGAACTCATCAGCTTGCGCGGCGTACCATCCGGCTTGGTCAGATCATGGGTGATCTTCCCCGTATACCCAACCGCCTCGCACACGAGCTGCGTCGCCTGCAGGATCGAGATATCCTCGCCGTAGCCAATGTTAATATGCTCATGGGTTGAGTAATTCTTCAAAACATGCACCAGCGCATCGGCGCAGTCATCGACATGCATGAACTCGCGCAACGGCGACCCCGTGCCCCACATGACGATCTCGGGATCGCCAGCAAGCTTGGCCTCGTGGGCCTTACGGATCAGCGCCGGAATGACGTGGCTCGAATTGAGATCATAGTTATCGCCGGGGCCATAGAGGTTGGTCGGCATCGCCGAAATGAAGTCGCAGCCGTGTTGCTGGCGGAAGGCCTGACACAGCTTGATGCCGGCGATTTTGGCAATGGCGTACCACTCGTTGGTCGGCTCCAGCGGACCGGTCAGCAGCGACTCCTCTACGATAGGCTGCGGAGCCAAGCGCGGATAAATGCACGACGAGCCGAGAAACAGCAGCTTTTCGACCTGCGTTTCAAAGGAAGATTCGATAATACTGTTTGAAATCATCAGGTTGTCGTGGAGAAATTCGACCGGCAAAGTCTGGTTTGCCATGATCCCACCGACACGCGCTGCGGCCACCAGCACGGCCTGAGGCCGGTACTCCTCCATCCAAGCGCGGACTTTGTCCAACCGCTTCAGATCGAGATCGCGCCGGTTGACGGTAAGGACGGTGCAATCCTCCGACTGCAGGCGGCGGACAAGCGCGCTGCCGACCATGCCATTATGCCCGGCAACCCACACGCGCTTGCCGCGCAACGAATACGGACGTCCTGCATTGGTCTCAACGGTCACGCGAGCATCTCCCATTTAGCCCCTGTGGATCAGCGGTTTTCCAGCCCCCTGTCAACCGCAGTTATGTCGACAGCGCCAGACGCACATTCCCGCACCCACGTAAAGCAACGTAGCGGTTGTCATTTTTTATGATTCAACTCAGACTACTGTCCGGGCCAGATAACGACGCCAACCCGCCGGTCACTCCATCCGCCAAACCAGGATGCTGCCCATGACGCTGGACTTGCAAACCGCACCAATCCTCGACGAGGCCCCTCAATCGGGCTCTTGCAGTGGGACATCGCAGCCCGTCGTCCAGCATTTCCGCCAGATCGTTCTATGGCCACTGCAGATCATGCACGACCAAGGCGTCAAGCGCATCAAGCCCGAACGCTTGCTCCAGAGCCTCGCCCCCGGGCTGTGGGAGCGCGTCGAGGACGAATTCGGCAACAAGGACGAACCGCTCCACGAACGCCACTACCGCGAGTTCGTCAGCTTTCTCCCCCACGTGCAACGCTTCCTGTACGGCGACGCCAACCAGACCGCCGTCAGGGAAGGAAATGGCGACGCCCCGTTGCGTATTTACCGCCGCCGCGACGTCCGGGCGGTGCGGCTCATCCTCCACCCGGGTGCCGCCCCCATCACCTGCAACATTGCCCATATCGATCTGCACTTTTTCCATGACGTCGACGCGGTTGTCCTTGCGTGCGAAATCGAAATCTCCAACATCGGACTGTCGATCGCCAAAGAGATCATGTACCGCTTCGGTCGCGCCTATCCCCCCGGCTGGTCGGCCCAAGGCGAACCGCTCCATTGCCCGGCAAAAGTCGAATGGCTCGGACCTGACAACACCCCCCTTGCGGCGTCCGACTACGGCGATAGCTACGGTTATCTGTCGTTCGTCGGCGAACATCGTTCCCCCCGCATTTCCCAGCATTGGGAGTTCCTGCTGGCTCCCTTCGTCTCCCACGCAGCCCACCCAGAAAGCCCGTTGCGCTTCCGCCAGATCGAATATTACCGGATGCCGGCCATGACCTATCTCGTCATGGAAAACCTCGCCCAACTTGGCCGGCCCGATTTCATGCGCTTGGCCTTTGCGACCGGCCCAGGTGCCAAAGACAAGACTCCGTACTCCCAGCAAATCCTGCAGGATTTCGAGACGAGGCACTGCTACGATCGCTTCTTCCACCCCACCGGAGCGCACGACGTCTCAAGCACCCGCTTCCTCACGTGCGGTCACGCCTTTACGATTGTATCCGGCGGCAACGATCCATGGTTGCTCGATAACGAACGCGGCATGCTCGGCCAGTTCCGCCACCAGTACTTTCTGCTGTTCCTTATCTGCCACTTCCACAAGGCCTCGATGCTGATGCTCAAGGACCGTCTCGTTGCGACGATCACGCGCCTGCAGGCCGATAACCCCAAGTCCGTCGCCAACTTCCGCCGGGAGGTCTACAGCCTCCAGGAATCCTTTATGCGTTTTACCCAACGCTACTGGTTCACCGAGGTATCCGATCAGGTCCAGGCCCGCGACCTTTTCAAGATGCAGATCGCCCATCTGGGCAACGACAAAGTCTATCGCGATCTGCGCACGGAACTGTTCGACACCGTCCAATACCTCGACAGCGACATGCTCCGCCGTCAGTCCGGCTCCATGCATCGCCTGACGACCGTCACCATCCTTGGCCTCATCGGCACGACCGTGACCGGTTTCCTCGGCATGAACCTCATCGCCGAAGCCGAAGCGCCGATGACCATGAAAATCATCTACTTCACCCTCGTCAGCCTCGGGACCATCATCCTGACACTGGCAACCCTCGGCCTCTCCGGCAAGCTGACCCGCTTCTTCGACAAACTCTCCGGCGAAGGTTCCTGACGGCAGGCTCGGCTCATCCCTTGGTTGAGCACTTGCAAACCCCGGCACCTTCACTTCCTCCCCCTTCGAGGGGGGAGGACGGCGCGCCCTTGAGTTAGCGGCGCATCGCAGTCCCAACGACCCGCACGATTGCGCCGCTCAACTCATTGGGCGTGGCTAGGTCGGGGTGATCTATCGCGCAACAAACACCAATCCCCCGCAGCCTTTCAACCCGGAGCCTCTCTTCACTCGCCCGAAGGGCAGGGGAGCAAAGCGACCCGCGCATGGTTGCGCGCCCCACCGGAGCGCGATCAGCGCGTGAGGTTAAAAAGAGGGTACGCGGGAGAGGTCCATGGATGGTTGAATGCTGTTCTTACCACCCGGCGGCCTCGCCGTTTTGTTGGTATGGGGATCTGAGGCCGTTGCCGCA
>JANLYB010000007.1:0-9431 GCA_031365425.1 Hyphomicrobiaceae bacterium | reverse complement strand
GGGTCGGGGTTTCGTCCATTGGCAAGTGCACGTCGGAATACCGGGTAATGCCCGCGCGGTCGCCCAGCGCTTTGGCACGCGCTGGCCCCACCCCGATGCCGCTTTCTTCGGCGGGGGGGGGAAAATCGCTGTGTAGATCGCCCTTGGCCACCAGTATGAGATCGATCAGGGCGTGGCGTGCCACCTGTTCCAGCATGTGATCGAGGAAGCCGATGCCGGTCTTGATGTCGTAGGTCCCGGTTCCATCGAGCGCGATTGTCGCGGTGATGTCGGTTTCCTTGGTCTTGCGGGCAATCGTTGCTGTCCGTGTCACGTCGGTTGGTATCCGTTGGTTGTTATTTTGCGGGACTTCTTTAACAGGTTCGCTTCGTTGGGGCCAGGGATCGGCTGAATTGCGATACCATGGCTGAGAATCGTGAAGGAGCCAGCCTTATGACCACAGCTAAGCCGAACGCCCGTCCAGCCAATCCGAATTTTTCGTGCGGGCCATGTGCCAAGCGCCCGGGATGGAGCGTAGAGGTTTTGTCTTCGGCGCTACTGGGGCGGTCGCACCGGTCGGCTGAGGGCAAGGCGCGGCTGAAGCTCGCCATCGACAAAACCAAGTCGGTGCTGGGCGTTCCTGCCGGGTTCGAGGTCGGGATTGTGCCGGGATCGGACACCGGCGCGTTTGAACTTGCCATGTGGAACCTGCTGGGGCCACGCGGTGTGGATGCTCTGGCGTGGGAAAGCTTCGGGCAGATCTGGTTGACCGACCTCGTTAAGGAATTGAAGATTGCGGATGCGCGGACGTTTTCGGCCGAGTTCGGGCGGTTGCCGGACTTGTCGGAGGCCGATTTCTCGCGCGATGTGCTGTTCACGGCGAACGGAACGACGGCAGGGGTGCGGCCCATCAACTACGACTGGATTCCTGCTGACCGCACAGGACTGACGCTCGTGGATGCAACATCGGCTATCTTTGCGCAGCCAATCGATTGGTCCAAAGCCGACGTGGTCACCTACTCCTGGCAAAAAGTGCTGGGCGGGGAAGCGGCGCATGGGATGCTGATCCTGAGCCCGCGCGCCATCGAGCGGCTGGAGACCCACAAGCCCGCGTGGCCGCTCCCGAAGCTGTTTCTCATCACCAAGGGCGGCAAACTTGACCGGGCGATTTTCCAGGGCGATACGATCAATACGCCGTCGATGATGTGCGTGGAGGATTACATCGATGCGCTGGCTTGGGCTGAGCGGATCGGCGGATTGCCTGCAATGTATGCCCGCGCGGACGCCAATTCGAAGGTGCTTTACGACTGGATGGACAAGACGGCGTGGGTCTCGTGCCTCGCCGCCGATCCCGCCACGCGGTCGAACACGTCGGTATGCATGACGTTTGCCGATCCTGCCGTCGCCAAGCTCCCGGCGGATAGGCAGCAACTGGTCGCCAAAGAACTTATGGCGCTACTCGAAGCGGAAGGTGTGGCGCGCGATATCTCGTCCTATCGCGATGCGCCTCCCGGGTTGCGGATCTGGACCGGGGCGACGGTTGAGGCCTCCGACCTCAAGGCGCTGACACCTTGGCTGGACTGGGCGTTTGGAGTGGCCAAGCGGAAGGTCGGTGGGGCGGCTTGAACCCAGGACAGCGACGTTATGGTTGCGCGTGAACGACGGGATGGTTATTCCTGACGCGACATATCGCAACGTGTAACCAGAGGTTCTTGCATGCAACGAAGTTATTTCTTGGCGCTGATGGCGACAGTCCTGTTCGGTCTTGTGCCGTTTACCGGTGCCTTTGCCCAGGAGGCCAAGCCTGCGGCTCCTGTGGCACCTGCTGCGCCTGCTGCGAGCGATGCCAAGTTCATTATCGTTCAGTCGACGACGTCGACGCAGGACTCGGGGCTGTTCACGTATCTGCTGCCGAAGTTCACTCAGAAGTCCGGGATTGAGGTCAGGGTCGTGGCGGTCGGAACAGGGCAGGCGCTCAAGAACGGCGAGCGCGGCGACGGCGATGTCATGCTCGTGCATGCAAAATCTGCTGAGGAAGCGTTCGTCACGGCAGGTTTCGGGGTGAAGCGCTTCGACGTCATGTACAATGACTTCATCGTGGTCGGCCCTGCCGAAGATCCGGCCAAAATTGCGGGATCCAAGGACGTTAAGGCAGCCTTGACGGCCATAGCTGCTACCAAAGCACCGTTTGCTTCGCGCGGCGACGACAGCGGCACGCACAAGGCCGAACTCGCGCTTTGGAAAGCGGCCGGCGTGGACGTGAAAGCGGCTTCAGGCACCTGGTATCGCGAGACGGGCTCGGGGATGGGGCCGACGCTGAACACGGCAGTTGGGTTGGGCGCGTATGCGGTGACCGACAGGGCGACCTGGATCAGTTTCAAGAACAAGGGCAACTTCAAAATTGTGGTCGAAGGCGACGGGCCGCTGCTCAATCAGTATGGCGTGATCCTGGTCAATCCGGCGAAGCACCCGCATGTGAAGGCGGCGCAAGGTCAGACGTTCGTCGATTGGCTCCTCAGTGACGAGGGGCAGGCTGCGATTGCCGGCTTCAAGATCGATGGCCAGCAGCTCTTCTTCCCCAATGCAAAGAAGACCGCTGGGTGACGAAATTGATGCCGTATCGGTCAATTTGCCGCCAGAGCACAGCGCAGGCGCATTCGTGAGACGTATCGGGAAAACCACTTCCTTCACTTCTGGAAGCGCTCTAAGCGAACGTATTTCCAGCCACGTTCGTTTAGAGTCATGCCAACATGTCTGATCCAGCGCCTGCGAGACGTTCAAATCCGTCGTTACTCGTGCGGATGATGCGTCCTGTCGCGCATGCGTGGTTGAAATGCGTGAACATGCGCATGGTCGGCGACTTGCCCGACCTACCCAAGTTCGTGCTCATCGGTGCGCCCCACACTTCGAACTGGGATTTGCCGAACTCGCTGGCCGCCGGACTTCACTATGGCGTCAGCATCAACTGGATGGGTAAGGACAGCATCTTCAAATGGCCATTCGGCGGTTTGATGCGCTGGATGGGCGGCATTCCGGTTGACCGCAGCAAGCGCAATAACGCCGTGACCCAGATGGTCGAGGTTTTCAACGCCGCCAGCGAACTGATCGTCGTCATCCCGCCCGAAGGGACCCGCAGCGAGGTGGACCGCTGGAAGTCGGGCTTTTATCACATAGCAGTCGGGGCCAACGTTCCGATTGTGATGGCATTCATGGACTACAACCGGCGCGAAGTCGGGATCAAGGGCGTGTTTTATCCGACCGGCGATTACGACGCCGATGTCGCTAAAATCCAAGCGGTCTATGCACCGATATCGCGGCTGAAGACCGCTGCGTGAGACCGCTTGCCTACCAAATGGCTCATCAATGGCCGTCGCGGTCTGCGGGGCGGCTGGCTTCGAAGAGGAACCAGGTGCGGCGCTCGGTTTCATCGATGTAAATTTCGAGCAAACTGGCGGTGGCGACGTCGTCATTGTCGTCGCAGACGCCATGGGCCTTTCGCATGGACTCCGCCATCGCCTTGTTGTCGGCGATCAGCTCGTTGAGCATGTCGCCCGGGGCGACGAAGTCTGCGGTGTTATCTTCAATGGTTGTCAGACCTGAGGCATGACCGAGACCGAGCAGCGTGCGCTGACCCAATTTGCGGACGCGTTCTGCGAGGGGATCGATTGAGGCGAAGATTTGATCGGCCTGCTCATCCAGCATCAGATGGTAGTCCCGGAAATGAGGGCCGCTGACGTGCCAATGGAAATTTTTGGTCTTAAAATAGAGCGCAAACGCATCAGCGACGAGCACGTTCAGTACCGTTGCAACAGCGGCTGTTTGCTTATCGGTGAGATCGGTTGGAGTCGCCAACTTATTGACCTTGCGCATTGGCGTTGCGACTGCGGCGGGTTTGGATACGGGCATCAAACAACTCCCCTGAATGATTTAACTGCAACGAAATGAGTAAAACGCCACGCATCTTGCGTGACGTTTTGATTAGATATTCAAATTGGCTTTTTTGACCTGATTGATCTCAGCGCAGGACCCCTAGGAAATGTAGCGCGATAATCGCGATGATGGGAACGCCGGCCAACCACAAAATGATGTCACGCATGTCAACTCCTCCTGTCAAAACCTCGTGCGTCATAAACGTGAGAGTTTGCAATCAGTTCCCGTTTCGAGAGATAGTTTTCAGGTGGCAGTTCACACGGGAAGACGCGTGCTAGAACAAAAAAATCCCACGAAGTACAGACTCCGTGGGATTTGCATTTTCTGATCTTTAGAAAAACAAGGCTCAAGCAGCTGATCGCGTCGCCTTGCTTTCAAAAAACAATGCTTGGCTGATGATGGCTTTAACCGTTTCGGACTGAAAAGGCTTGTTGATCAGAAAGGTGGGTTCGGGGCGTTTTCCCGTGAGGAGGCGCTCGGGATAGGCGGTGATGAAAATCACAGGAACTTCGAACGCTTTCAGAATATCGTTCACGGCATCGAGGCCTGAACTTCCATCGGCCAACTGCACGTCTGCGAGCACGAGACCGGGCTTGTGCTTGTTAAAAGCGGCAAGGGCTGTTTTGTGAGTGCTTGCGGTCGCGCAAACGCGATGGCCCAGCGAGGTCACGAGATCGGACAGGTCCAGCGCGATGAGGGGCTCGTCTTCAATGATGAGAACGGACGTCGCCACCTGCTCGGCAATTTCCTTGCCAGCTTGATCGATCAGTGCGCGAACCTCTTCCACCGTTGTATCGAGCACCTGCGCCGCCTTCTCAATCGACAGGCCCTCGACGGTGATGAGCAGGAAGGCTTGGCGCGGGCGGCTGCTAATGGCTTCCAGGCGGCGCTCTGGGGCATTGCCCAGCGATAAATCGCGATCCGATCCCTTGGTTTCATTGAGCGCAATCGAATTCCAGACCTTCAAGAAGGTATGGAAAACTGCGGTTTTGGTATCCATCGACTTGGGAAACATCGAGTTGTCGGCGACGAGGGCTTCGAGCATTGCAACAACATATGCGTCACCGCTCTCCTGGCTGCCCGACAGCGCGCGGGCGAACCGCCGCAAAAAAGGCAACTCGGGCACAATGGTTTGAGAAAGTGTCATAGATGACTCCCGTGTGTCTTGCGTACCTGGTGGAGCGGTACGTGCCCCCATACTAGCGGGCCGGACCCGTGCGCATGCAAATTTCATCCGCCCGCCACTCGGTCCAACGGGAACTGAATGATTGCCGCGACGAAAAGTTCCATCATGACCGGTTTATTTTTTTGCAGCATCAGACGTCGCGGTCGTGTGAATGGCTACTAGTCCACCGTCAATTGCTGAGAACTGCAGCCTCTTGGCGGGCAGAATGAAAATGCAGTAGCCGAGAAAAGCCAACGCGACGAGGAAGGCTGCGCCAAAAACGGTTTCCGCTTTCATACTGACCATTTTACGGGTCCTTCTGGAAACTTGATGACTGCTGCCGGGGTTATTCGGATCGTGTTTATGGATTACGGGGCGGGCTTAGAAGGTGATGACGCTGGAGCAGATTCGGGTTTCGACATCTGGTCTTTCAACTCGATGGCCTTTTCCTTGGCGGACGTTGCCAGCTTGGACACCCCGTCTTGGACCTTCTCGAACGTCGTGCGTTCGCTGATGTAGACGGGGGCCGCTTCGAGGGCCGCTTTCTGTGTGTCGATCGTTGCCGAACGCTTACCGTCCTTGTCTATGGCGATTGCGATGGCCTCGTAGGGCACCGCGACGTTCTTTTCGCCTAGGCCTAGCAGTCCGCCGACGCCCACAATGATTGCGGTCGCCTGTCCATTCGGCTTCAAGATGACGTCGACAATATCTCCGACGACTTCGCCGGTTTTGTTCTTAACAACGACGCCCACTAAATTGGCTGCGCGGATTTCGCCAGACTCCTGACGGGTGATGAAGGTCGCGGCCGCGAGCTGCGGACCGGTAGCTGGGACGCGCTGCTCTACCTGGGTCGTGGAAGGCGTTATGGTCTGGGCGGTTTGCGCGCAAGTCACGGGCGCAGCAAGGCCAAGTGCGAGCAGGCTAAGACCACTCAGTTTCATCGAATTGAGAGACATCACGAACCTCACCTCTGCAGACTTCACTGTGCGGTTAACACGTAGAAATTGCGAAAGTTCCGGAACGGTTTGTAGGAAAGAGGCCAGTTTTCGAGGAACGGGAAACCGCCATTGCGCGTTGTGACTGCAATCAAGACGTAAGCCGGCGCCCCTACGCCGCCGCGACCCACTGTCCTCAATTCCAGCTTCGAGGCGATTCTATGCTGATCCGGTATGGCTACCAGATGACTCTTGCATGTCCGCAAGAGACCGCAATCGTCGCGCGATTGAGCGTTCATCCCGAACGCGAAGGCGATGTTGCGTACGAGTTGCCGTTTCAAACGACGCATATGGTTCAATCTTCAGTTTTCGTCGATGATTTCGGCAGCCGCTCGCGGAGGTTTTTGGCACCGGCAGGCAAGATTTCATTACGCGCGGACGGGTTGATCGCCGACAGTGGCCGCCACGAGGTCGTGGACTTCAATGCACGCGAAGTTCCGATTATGGCCCTTCCTGCAGAGGCTATGCCGTTCCTGCTCGGCAGCCGGTACTGCGAGACCGATTTGCTGAGCGCGATCGCTTGGCAGATGTTCGGCGGGGTTCCTCCAGGCTGGGCGCGGGTTCAGGCCATCTGCGATTTCGTGCATCGGCACTTGAAGTTCAGTTATCCGCATGCGCGCAGCACGCGTACAGCCTTTGAGGCTTATCAGGAACGGATCGGGGTTTGCCGCGACTTCACGCATCTCGCCGTTACCCTCTGCCGCTGCATGAACATTCCCGCCCGGTACGTGAACGGCTATTTGGGCGATATCGGTGTACCGGCCGATCCTGCGCCGATGGATTTCAGCGCCTGGTTCGAGGTCTATTTGGGCGGCCGGTGGTATACATTCGATGCCCGTCACAACACGCCGCGGATCGGCCGCATCGTTATCGCCCGTGGACGGGACGCCATGGACGTGCCGATGATCCATTCGTTCGGGCCGCATACGCTGGAATCGTTCAGTGTAACGACGGTAGAAGTCACGGATACGCGGTCTAATCCAGAAATGGACGCGCAATCGTGGAAACAAATTCTGCCACGGCTTTCAATCGCGGCTTAGCGCCGGTTGCCGGCCTCGATTGCCTTCGTGAAAATGGCGCCGATAAGGTCAGCCATACTGTAGGGCTTAGGTATCATAACCGATCCCTTCAAAGCGGCAGGCAGGTCGATGTCACTTGTTGCGCCAGAACAAAACACGAATGCGATGTTCGCATCGATCATCAACTCGGCGATGGGGATTCCCGTCTCGGATCCTAGAAAAATATCGATCACCGCGATGTCGAAGGCCGCCTGCGATAGCAAGGCCATCACCTCAGCTTTCGACTTGGCAATTTCGACCCGGCCGGCGCCGGCGTCTTGAAGAGATTGCTGGCAGTCGAGCGCAATCATGACATCGTCTTCGACGACCAGAATCCGCAGGCCATGCAAAGGCTGGGCAACATCGTTCATGGCGCTCGTCCGTGCAAAGTGACCCATGCAAACTCCAACGCATATATCCGCTAAGACCTAAGCACTGCGAACGATCAGTGAAATGCGCACCGTTCAAGCACTATTGCGTGAACCTTTTTGCAAAAGTGCAGATGTAAAACAGCGGTACAAGATACTAGTTCCGCAAATGGGTATTAGCCACACTCGCGCCGTTGCGTCATTAAACTAAGACATAGGCCCGAAGGGCAACCGAAAGACCGTCCGATGCCTGACGCCAAGCCGAAGCCCAAGGCCGCAAGCAAGCAAAAGAGCGACGGCAGCCCATTGGCCAAATCGACGCCGTGCGACGCTTGCCCTCTCAGGCCGCTCGCGACATTCCGCGCGCTGACGGACAAGGAACTGGCGTTCGTCAATGTGCTCAAATCGGGCGAATTGAACGCACAGCCGGGGATGTCGATCCTGCTTGAAGGACAAAGTAGTCCGCATCTATTCACGGTGCTGTCAGGCTGGGCGTTTCGCTACAAGATGCTCGAAGACGGCCGGCGGCAGATTCTCAACATTGCATTGCCGGGTGATTTTCTTGGATTGCAGACCGCGATGTTCAATGAAATGGACCATTCCGTGGAAGCGCTGACGCCGATGGTGTTGTGCGTCTTTCCCAGGCAGAAGATCTGGGAACTCTACCAAGACCATCCTGGCCTTGCATTCGATCTAACGTGGCTCGCATCCCGCGAGGAACGGCTGCTGGACGAAGCGCTGCTCAGCATCGGGCGGCGGAAAGCGATCGAGCGCGTGGCGCATGTTCTGGTGCTGATTTTTGATCGTGCACGCAATCTCAAGCTGTCGAACACCAATAGTGAACTGATCTTGCCGCTGACGCAGCAGCATCTGGCGGACGCGCTCGGGATGTCGCTCGTGCACACCAATAAGACGATCCGCAAGCTGACCAACATGGGATTGATCAAGTGGAAGGACGGCGTGTTCAAGATAGCGGACGAGCAATCATTGCGCGAAATCGCGGGATTTCAAACCCGCGATGACGTGAAACGTCCGATCATCTAGGAAGGGTTTACTGCGCCGCCTTGGACATAGCCGCTTTGGACATAACGGCTTGCGATACGCGCTCAGGTCCGAAGTCTTCGGACGAACCGACGCCCATCAATTCGACGAGACGAGCCCGGGCACGATTGACCCGGCTTTTGATCGTGCCGACCGCACAGCCGCAGATCTCGGCCGTTTCTTCGTAAGAAAAGCCCTCGGCACCGACCAGGATCAAGGCCTCCTTCTGATCTTCGGACAACTGCGCCAATGATCGTTGGAAATCGATCATATCCATATGACCGTGCTGTTCGGGCAGGCTGGACAGACTAGCGGCCGCGATACCATCCTCATCGCGAACTTCGCGCTTGCCACGGCGGAAGTCGGAAAAGTACGAGTTGCGCAGAATAGTAAACAGCCAGGCTTTGAAGTTGGAGCCCTCTTCGAAGCGGTGGCGATTGGCCCACGCTTTGAGCATGGTTTCCTGCACGAGATCGTTCGCCGTCTGCACGTTGCCGCACAGCGAGATTGCGAACGCGCGAAGGTTGGGGATTGCGGCAACCAGCGCAGTTTGGAACGTCTGGTTCGCCGGTTCTGTCACTTACCGTCCTCCTGACGGTCCAGCTTGGCCAACAGGTCGATAAAGTTCTGCGGAATCGGTTGATTGACCAATTCCTTGTAAAAGCTGGAGAGTTGCTTACCAAGCTGCGCCTGGATCCGTTCGTCCAGGACGGGAGGCTGCCCATCATCAGCCGTAGTTGATGGATTATGCATATTGGGTGTGTCTTCCTTGCCCATGTTTTCAGACGAGGGGGTTTTGCCCTCAACTCCCTTCGGAGGTCCTTTCGGGCCACCCTGTGCGTTCTGACCCTTATTGGCCACTTGATGCCCCCCAAATTACCGCCGCGACGCGCGA
>JANLYB010000369.1:0-4628 GCA_031365425.1 Hyphomicrobiaceae bacterium | reverse complement strand
GCTGCGCCCGGTACGGCACTTCCAGCCCCAGCAGCTTTTCCGCTGCCAAGCAGAACGCATGTTCCTGGTTCATCGGCGCGACGTAATCGAGCCGGTCGAAGTATCCGATGGCTTGCAGATACGTCTTATGCTCGATCAGCTTTTCCGTGCCGCGATGAAGCAGCCCGATGTGGGGATCGACCCGCTCGACGACCTCCCCGTCCAGCTCCAGCACGAGGCGCAACACGCCGTGCGCCGCCGGATGCTGCGGTCCGAAGTTGATGTTGAACTGGCGAATGTCGGTCTCAGCCATGAGGTTTTGTCCTTGGGCGGCGTCATGCGTGAGTAGTGAATAGTCAATAGTGAGTTGAGAAGCTAGGCACCTTGTTTCGCCTCGAGCGAACGTATTAGGGCACGCAGCATGCGGCCCAATTCGTCGAAAGCCAACAGCAGAGGCTGCGATGCTTGCGATGTCATGAGTTCCACACGTTCCGCAAGTAGTAGATGCGTCTCAAGTTCTTTGAGTGAACCCTGCGCAATCCTCAGAAACTGAAGAAATGAACCAGTTTGCTCTCGCCCCTGCCCTTCAGCAATGTTGGCCGGGACCGAAACGGCTGCTCGCCGGATCTGTGCGGTCATGCCGTACATCTCATCGCGCGGAAAAGTCTTGGTTTCAGTATAGCAACAGGTAGCGATGTTCATCGCCCTCTGCCATACGACCAAATCCCGATACGACTGGATCGCAGTCACAATTCGCTACTCACTATTCACCACTCACCTCTGCACTCATAGCCCCGCAACTCCAGCTTTCGCAGCCTTTGCGTTGACGGCAGCCTTGAAACGGTCCCACGGCACGACGGCACGGCCATGCGTACCCTCACCAATCTTATCGACACCGTCGTGTGCCACGACCCTAAAAGTCAAGCGGCGGCCCTTCACTTCGGCGCATTCGGCGGTGACCGTGACAGTCTGCCCGGGCAACGTCGCGGCAGTGTGATTGACATTGATATCGACCCCAAGCGAGCCCTCGCCCTCATCCAGATGCGGCGCCATCAACTTGAGGCATGTCCACTCCATCAGCCCAACCATATACCCGGTCGCAAACACCGCCGGCATGGCCACGAATTCCGGAGCGTCGGGATAGAGGTTCGGCACCGTCCGCTGCGGCGGCACCACGTACTGGAACGTCAACGTAGCCCCCGGCAACAACGTCGCTTTCATGCTTGCCCCTCATCGTCCCATAGCGCAAAGGGCGCACCAGCGCGCGCCCTCCCTATCGCAGTAGACACCCCGGCTTCCCCCACTCCCCCTGGGGAGAGGGTCGGGGTGAGGGGTACTTTTTGTTCGAGTTACACCCGCTTGGAGATCGGCACGAACGGACGGTGCGGCTCGCCCAGATACAACTGGCGCGGACGTCCGATACGCTGCTCGGGATCTTCAATCATTTCCCGCCACTGTGCGATCCAGCCGACCGTACGGGCGATGGCGAACAGCACAGTGAACATCGACGTCGGGAAGCCCATCGCACGTAGCGTGATGCCCGAATAGAAGTCGATGTTGGGATAGAGCTTCTTTTCGATGAAGTATGAATCGCTGAGCGCGATACGCTCCAGTTCCATCGCAACCTTCAGCAGCGGCTCTTCCTTCTTGCCGAGCGCATCCAGCACCTCATGACAGGTCTGCTGCATCACCTTCGCACGCGGGTCGTAGTTCTTGTACACGCGATGGCCGAAGCCCATCAGGCGGAAGCCCGAATTCTTGTCCTTTGCCTTGGCGACGAACTCGGGGATGCGGTCCACGGTGCCGATTTCTTCAAGCATCTGCAGCGCGGCTTCGTTCGCACCGCCATGCGCGGGCCCCCAGAGACAAGCAATCCCCGCCGCGATACACGCAAACGGATTGGCGCCCGAAGAACCGGCCAGACGCACGGTCGAAGTCGACGCATTCTGCTCATGGTCGGCGTGCAGGATGAAAATACGATCAAGCGCACGCGCCAGCACCGGATTAATTTCATACGGCTCGCAGGGAACCGCAAAGCACATTTGCAGGAAGTTCGACGCGAAATCGAGATCGTTGCGCGGATAGATGAAGGGCTGACCGATCGAATACTTGTAGGCCATCGCCGCAATCGTCGGCATCTTCGCGATCATGCGATGGCTGGCGATCTGGCGCTGCTTTGGATCGGTGATGTCGGTCGAGTCGTGATAAAACGCGCTCAACGCGCCGACCACGCCGCACATGACGGCCATCGGATGCGCGTCGCGGCGGAACCCGGTGAAAAATTTCGTCATCTGCTCATGAACCATCGTGTGGTTCGTGATGGTCTTGCGGAACACTTCATACTGCGATTTGGACGGCAGTTCCCCGTACAGCAGCAGGTAGCAGGTTTCCAGGAACGACGCCTGTTGAGCCAGATCGTCGATGGCATAACCGCGATGCAGCAAAATGCCGGCATCGCCGTCGATATACGTAATCTTCGAGGCGCAGTTCGCCGTCGAGGTAAAGCCAGGATCGTATGTAAAGCATCCCGTATCGCGGTAGAGCTTGGCAATATCGATCACATCGGGACCAACGGTTGCCGAACGAACGGTCATGTCGCAGGTCTTGCCGTCGAGCGTAAGAGTTGCCGACTTTTCGGCGCCGGCCGTTTTGGCGTTTTTGTCGTGGACGTTCATGACCTGGAACTCTCCTCAGACTTAAATTGGGCACCTGCTGCTAAAGGCACCATGTGCATTGCGTTGCAACAACCTAGATCAAATGCGGCAAGTACGCCACTTCATCTAAGGGATGATGGCACGCCTATAATTCCATCAGCGGCGCATTTATTGGGCATCTAACCGATCAAGACTTTCGCATAATCCGCCGGGCGATGCCGGGCCGGACGCAACTATCGTCAGCCTTCGTCATCACTCCCCGGCCCGTCCTGATTGAACGCGCCGTCCTCACCAGGCTCAGCGTCGTCGCCCTCATACTCGGGCCGGGGCAATCCGCGCCCCACGGCAAGCGCCGCCTGTAGCGCAAACTGCGTCAACCGGGGCACCCGAACGCCCGCCGCATCCGCAATAACAACCGGCGGCGGACGCGACCACGGCCGCACGCCGCGCTGCGTCGCGACAGTTTCGACCCGCGCGCGCCCCTTCGTCAACACGATTGCATGCACGCCGCCACGCCGCAGCGCGTCGGCATCAATAACCACCGCCGGTTTCGTGCAACCTTTGGGCCGGGGCATTTCCAGCACCAGAACGCTCGCCCGCACGCAATCCTCAGCCAGCGCCGACGCGTGCCGCGTCACCGCCAGCCGCTGCCCTTTCAGCAAAGCCGTACAACCGGCCGCATCGCACGCAAACCCCGTCCCGGTCGCAGCGCCCTTCGCCGGGCGCGCATCCCCATCCGCCTCCAGCCAGCGCGAAAACTCATACATGCTCCGCGGGGCCGGCAACGCGCTGTACCTGTCCCCATCCACCCGTGCCGCGACCAGCCTGCCGTCGCGCCCCACGATAATGTCGGGCCGCTCCAGCGTTGGCGACAAGGCAAGTCCCGCCAGAATCACCGGCACCCCCAGCAGCCGCCAGCGCGTCTTCCACAACAGCAACCACAGCCCGCCCGCCAGCATCGCCAGAAACGACGACGCCGGGATCGCGACCACAGCAATCGCCGCCCCAGGCAGCTTGGCAACCGCATACGCAATCCACGTCATCGCGTCGATGCCCCATCCGGCAAACCACAACGGCACCGCCTCCAGCCCGAACGGCATCGCCAGCAGCGTCGCTAAGGCCAGCGGCATGACGAACAGATCGCAGATCGGCAGCGCCACCAGATTGGCCAGCGCCCCATATTGCTGGCTGGTATGAAACTGATAGGCCGCAATCGGCGCCACCGCCGCCGTCGCCATCAGCGTCGAGCCCATGATCCCGCCGACGAACAGCACGAACGTCATCACCGGTCCGCGGTTCGTATCCGCCCGCCCGAGCCGCTCCGCCCGCGCCCGCACCGCCTCATACCCCGAGATCAGCGCCACCACGGCCGCAAACGACATCTGAAACCCGGCGTCGAACAAACTCTCCGGCCACACGATCAGCAGCCCGAGCGCCGCCAGCGCCACGTTCCGCAACGCCAGCGCAGGCCGCTCCACCATCATCGCCGCAAACAAAATCGAGATCTGCACGTACGACCGCACCGTCGCAAACGACGACCCCGAGATCAGCAGATACCCCAGCGCCCCGAACGCAGCCGCTACCGCCGCCCACTTCTTGATCGGATAGCGCAAGGCAATCCCCGGAATGGCCGCAAACACGAAACGGACGGAGAAGAAAAACGCCCCCGCCATGACCACCATATGCAGGCCCGAAATCGACAGAATGTGATAAAGCCCGCTGTCCCGGTAAGCCGTGTCCGTTGCGGCGCTGATCCCGCCGCGCTCGCCCGTAATCAGCGCGTTCGCAATCCCACCCGTCTCCCCCGGCAGCCCAGCAACAACCGCACGTCCGATCGACAACCGCACCTTTTCAATAACCGCCGTAATCCGCATCTGCCACGGCAGCGGCCCAGCCTCCGTGTCAAGCTGCGCCGCGGCCATCGAATACCCAACGCCGCCGATCCCCAGATACCAAGCCTGCCGCCCGAAATCGAACCCGCCCGGCAGCGACGGC
>JANLYB010000257.1:0-3691 GCA_031365425.1 Hyphomicrobiaceae bacterium | reverse complement strand
CTCTATCCATTTCGTGGCGTCGTTTTCGATATCGATCCCGTGTTCGACAACACGGAAGAGTGGTGGCTGTCGATCCCGCCCGAGCTGAGGCCCAAGAAGAACCAGCCGTACTATCACCTCCTCGCGGAGAACGCCGAGACCGAATACATCGCCTATGTGTCGGAGCAGAACCTGCTCGCAGACAAGTCGGGCGAGCCGTTGCGTCATCCCAAGTTGGCGGAACTGTTCGTCCAGAGCGACGATGGCAGCTTCCGCCCGATCTATTTCCAGGCGCATTGAGATGTTGTAGGGCGCAATAGGCCCTTGCCGTATTGCGCCGTCGGACATCCGGATAGAACCCGGTGCAATACGCTATGCTTTTGCACCTACACTCGGATATTGATCGTTCATCGTCTTGCGTCGGCGATGGCTGCGGGGAGGGCGGCGGCGAACAGGTCAAGCGCTTCGTCGGGGCCGCAGCTGACGCGGATGCAGCGATCCAACGGAGCGACACCGGGTTTGCGGACGAACACGTCGCGGGCAATCAAGCCGTCGAGAATGCGTTTGGCATAGGTGCCGTCGCGTCCGCAGTCGATGGCGACGAAGCTTGCGGCGGACGGCAGCGGCAACAGGCCGTTGGCGCGGGCGATGGCTTCGATGCGATCACGAGCGCGGCCGATATTGCCGACGACTTCGGCGAGGTAGGCTTGATCCTGGATGGCGGCAAGCGCGCCGATCTGGCCGACGCGATTGATACCGTAATGATTGCGGACTTTTTCGAACGCCTCAATCAGTCGGGCGGGTCCGAAGGCGTAGCCGATGCGTGCGCCTGCCATGCCGTAGGCCTTCGATAGCGTGCGAAAACGGAGGACCTGCGGGTTTTCGACATCAATGACGGAATGCTCCGCCTTCGGCAGCGTATCGATATAGGCTTCATCGAGGCAGAGCAGGCAGCCGGGAGGGAGGCTGGCCACAAGCCGTTCGATCTCGGTCGCAGGCCACCAGCTACCCATCGGGTTGTCTGGGTTGGAGACGTACAGGATCGCGGCGTTGTGGGTGCGGGCCGCGTCCAGCAGGCTGTCAATGTCTTCGCGGTCGTTGACGTAGGGAACGGAGATAAGGTTGCCGCCGTGGCTGACGACGTGGAAGTTGAAGGTCGGATAGGCACCTTTCGACGTGACGACTGCTGCGCCGCGCTCGACCCCCATGTGGACGGTAAGCCCTAACAGGCCGTCGATGCCTTCGCCCACGACGATGTTGGCAGCTGGAATGGCGTGGAGTTTGGCGATGGCTGCGATCAGATCATGGCTCGTCGGGTCGGCATACTGCCAGTTTCCGGCGACCGCTTCGGTCATCGCGGAGATGGCCTTCGGGCTCGGACCGAAACCGTTTTCATTGGCGCCGATGCGCGCCTTGAACCGCCTGCCGCGCTCGCGCTCCTGGGCTTCGGGACCGACGAAGGGAACAGTTGCCCGGATCGCGTTAATCAGGGCGGTGAGCGGGGGCTGTGTCATTTGAGTCCAGTGGTTAGCTAGAGCAATCCCAGGTCGGCGAGGTCTTTGCGCATTTGGGGGCTCATGGCGGCCATGTCGGCGGCGGCGCGGGCAGAACCCAGATCGGGCGGGGCGTCTTCGCCGGAGAGATACCGCCAGCCTTGGAACGGGCGGCGTTTGGTAGGACGGACCGGGACGAGTTCGGGATCGAGCAGCAGCAGGCAGCAGGCGGAGCCATCGTCTTTGTGCCCGGTGTCGAAGCCGGTCAGCCGTTGGCGGACCTGGATCACGCCCTTGATGACCCAATACAGCGACCCGCCGTTGAGGAGATCGTCCTGACGTTTGGGAGTTTGGAACGTCGTGTGTTCGATGCGCGAATGAAGG
This sequence comes from Hyphomicrobiaceae bacterium, assembly GCA_031365425.1. Classification (GTDB taxonomy): domain Bacteria; phylum Pseudomonadota; class Alphaproteobacteria; order Rhizobiales; family Hyphomicrobiaceae; genus JANXVY01. The sequence goes on along the minus strand of JANLYB010000257.1, from coordinate 1,835 downwards.
GCGAGGCGACCGGCCTGCCAGTGGGCAAGGTCTTCGATCGACTCGGCGCCGACGCAGAGTTTGATAATATGGAGTGCCATGGGTCAATTATGGACGAGCAGGCCATGCTGCAGCAACCCGCTCGTGATGCGTCATCAACGGCTAATACGACGGACGGCAGATGCGGCGTCCGCGGCGCTCGCTCCAATAGCAGACCACGTCGTCGTCATAGTCGTAAGCGTAGTAACTATCGTAGGCGTAGGGGTAGTCATCGTAATAGTAGCCTGGGTAGAAGCCGGATCCGACAAAGTGGTTGCGGTGCCGCCGGTGATTGTTACCCACGTGGCTGGCAAAGCGTTGGCTTGAAACAAAAGCACGGGGCGGACCGAAGCGGGTTACCGAGCCGACCGATCTCGAACTCCCATTGAAGCTGCCAATCCTGGCCCCGCCTCCACCGCTATAGCCGCCGAATTTTGCGCCACCACCACCTCCGCTGAAGTGGGCACCACCATGCCCTCCACCAGAGCGTGCGAAGGCTGCGCTGCTGCCGAGTGCGAGGACGGCAGCTGCCACGAGGGCCATTGTTACCTTGATCATACGCATATCAACCTCCCGACTGAGAAAGCCGTTAAAAATGTTAACGATTGGCTCCATTAATCTGTTCCAGAGCAGGCACGTGTTCTCGACAAAGTGATCGGGCTCACTTGGCGGTGCAGAACCCCGCGTACTGGGCGAAGATGGGCTGGCCGAGAACGCCGAGGTGGCGAGAGTGAATAGCGGGGCGGGACCCGGTCGCGGGGTCGAGGTCGTAAATGGTGGTAACGTTGAGGAAGCCTTCCTGGGCGACCTCAAGGAAGTGATTGGCGTTGAGAGCGCGCACGACGCGCAATGGATTGCCGACCGGCTTACCTGCGATGCTGAGGCGGGCGGTCTGGCGTTCAAGATCGACGGCTTCGATATCGAAGGCCAATGGTTCGGGCTGGGCGTTGGTGTAAGCGCCGGCGTTGTAGGCCCAGGCCGCGCCCGCTTTGAACGAACAGGTCAACGGCGGCAAGGTTTCGTCAGCGGCAATGGCGGGCGAACGGACGCCGGAAGTGCTGAGTAGGAGGGCCATTACCAAAACGGCAGTTACATGGACCGGAGACGTGTTCGTCATGCGGGTTTCCGTTCGGTCTTCTCGATCGGGCCGCCGGCTGATTTCCAGCCAGCGAAGCCGTCGATGATGTGGGCTACAGGTTTCAAACCCATGTCCTGGGCGACCTTTGTGGCGAGAACGGAACGCATGCCGCCGCCACAGAAGAAGACGAAGCGCTTATCCTCGGCGAAAACAGGCTTGTGGTAGGGGCTGGCTGGGTCAATCCAGAATTCGAGCATGCCGCGCGGACAATGGAACGCACCGGGGACACGACCGTCGCGATCGAGCTCGCGCACGTCACGAATGTCGACAAGGACGACACCGGGATCGCCGGTCAAAGGGATGGCTTCTTGCGGGGTTAGTTCCGTGATGGCCGCGCGAGCGGCTTTAACGAGGGCTGCTGAGGAAAGCGTGATCGATTGCGGCATCGGGTACTTTCCTGACTGCGCCGGGCCAAACCGATGAGTTTTGCGCGCGGCTGATAAAAAACGGTTCCGACGTGTGGTAGCACTGGTCAACGGCTGCTGCATAGGCGGTTGGCCATACGGCGGCCTTGATATTGGCGTCGAACGGCGGTCGAGTTGGGGCTGAGCGGAAACGGACGGGATGACTGATATGTCAAAGGTGAGCTTGGCTGGCTTGATCGGTTGCGGGCTGGCGATGTGCTGTTCCTTGTCAGGCCCCAGCGTCGCATACGTCCGGTCAAAGGTCTCTCCAACCG
>JANLYB010000361.1:0-24300 GCA_031365425.1 Hyphomicrobiaceae bacterium | reverse complement strand
TGGCCGCGTGATCCCGCAGGGCAACGACAAAGAGATGAAAGTCTCCAACGCCGAGTTCATCGGCGCGGTCGACCGCGTGTCGACGATTGCCAGCGAACGCGGACGCGCCGTGAAGCTGTCGATCAGCGCCGATAAGCTGGTACTGTCGGTCAACAACCCCGAAGGCGGCAGCGCCACCGAAGAAATCGCCGTCGGCTACAGCGCTGCCCCGCTCGAAATCGGCTTCAACGCCCGCTACCTGCTCGACATCGCAGGCCAGTTGGAAGGCGAAGAAGCCCGCTTCATGCTGGCCGACCCCGGCTCTCCGACTATGGTCCGCGATAGCTCCGACGACAGCGCACTCTACGTCCTCATGCCGATGCGGGTATAAGACCTTCCCTTAAGTCCCCAAAAGGGAGGCGGCTTCGGGGGAACTCGTTCCCCGAGAGCGGGTTCGGGCGGCAGCCCGAGTGCGCAGCACCCGCCCCAGACGCAGGCTATTCGCAATCCGATGTCCCAACCCTCTCAAGAATCTGGCCTCTGGGTTGAACGCATCGCCCTCACCAACTTCCGCAACTACGCCTATGCCGCCATCGACGCAGGCCCCGAGCCTGTTGTGCTGGTCGGCTCAAACGGCGCGGGCAAAACCAACATCCTTGAAGCCGTATCGCTGTTGGCAGCCGGCCAAGGCCTACGCCGCGCCGCCTATTCCGACCTCGCAAGAGGCACTGGCGACGGCAGCTGGGCGGTCGCGGCGAAAGTCCATGGCCGCGAAGGCCCCGTCGATATCGGCACCGGCCTCCCGCCTGCGAACGGCACGACCACGCGCGCGCCCACAGCCCGCATCCTGCGCCTGAACGCACAGACCCAAACCGGCACGGGAATCCTTGCCGATCTGGTCGAAATGGTCTGGCTGATCCCCGCGATGGACGGGCTATTTACCGGCCCAGCTGGCGAACGCCGCCGCTTTCTCGACCGCCTCATTCTCTGCTTCGACCCCGCTTACCGTACCATTGCCGGCCGCTTTGAGCGCGCCATGCAAAGCCGCAACCGCCTGCTGGCCGATGGTGTGCGCGATCCATCCCAGTTCGCAGGGTTCGAACGCATCATGGCCGAAACCGGCGTCGCGGTCGCAGCCGCCCGCGCCCAAGCCGCCTCCGCCATGGCCGAAATCATCGCTGGGCGTCGCATCCGTGACCCGCACTCCCCATTCCCGTGGGTAACGATTGCCATTGAAGGCGCGCTTGAAACAAACCTCGCGAGCATGGCTGCCGTCGATGTCGAGGACGGCTATGTCAAGGTCCTCGCCAACGCCCGCGAACGTGACCGCGCGGCCGGACGCACGCTTGACGGCCCCCATCGCTCCGACCTCGTCGTCGCCCACGGCGAAAAGCAGATGGCAGCGCGGTTGTGCTCGACCGGCGAACAAAAGGCGCTGCTTCTGGGGCTTGTGCTGGCCCACGCCGAACTCGTCGCAGCCCGTCAGGACGGGGTCGCGCCCATCCTCCTGCTCGACGAAATAACCGCCCACCTGGACGAGTTTCGCCGTGCAGCGCTGTTTACCGAAATCCTCCGCTTGAAGGCGCAAGCCTGGATGACGGGGACCGATGAAACGTCGTTTTCGGCCCTGCGCGGCCACGCCCGATTCTTCCGCGTTGACGATGGTGCGGTACAGCGCTCGCACCCCGAAATATGACGACGCAGTGACGCACAGGGCGCACCAATGCGGACACGCAAGTATCTAATTGAAAATAAACAATATTTTGTCGTGAATTTGTGGGCTGCCTAAACCGATTTTTGCCCGTGTTGCGGCGCGGCGTGGTATAAACACGTCAAGATAAAATCCCTACTGGAATACAGGTCAAAATATGAGCGCCGAACCCGTCCGCAAAACGTCTGCAGCCCTCGAAGGCGCCGCAGCTTCCGACGACTACAACGAGGACGCGATCAAGACCCTGAAAGGCCTTGAAGCGGTTCGCAAGCGCCCGGGCATGTACATCGGCGACACGGACGACGGCTCGGGCCTGCACCACATGGTCTACGAGGTCGTCGACAACGCAATCGACGAGAGCTTAGCCGGCCACGCGACCGAAGTGCGTGTCTCGCTCAATCCCGATGGCTCCGTAACTGTGTCCGACAACGGACGCGGTATTCCAACGGGTATCAAGCAGGACGACGACGTCGAGCCCAAGCGCTCCGCCGTTGAAATCGTTATGACTGAGCTGCACGCCGGCGGCAAGTTCGACCAGAACTCCTACAAGGTCTCCGGTGGCCTCCACGGCGTCGGCGTCTCGGTCGTCAACGCGCTCTCGACCTGGCTCAAGGTCACGGTCTGGCGCAACGGCAACGAGCACCATATGGAATTCCGCGATGGCGTCCCCGTCGCTCCGCTCAAGGTCATTGGCCAGAACAAGGAAAAACGCGGCACGGAAGTCAGTTTCCTGCCGAGCCCCAACACCTTCACGATGGTCGAGTTCACCTATGCGACGTTGGAAACGCGCCTGCGCGAACTGGCGTTCCTGAACTCGGGCGTCAACATCAATCTGACGGACGCCCGCCACGCGGACGTGAAACACCAGCAGCTTTTGTATGAGGGCGGTGTGGCCGCGTTTGTGCAGTATCTCGACCGCTCGAAAACACCGCTGATTTCCAAGCCGATTATGATCCGCGCCGAAAAGGATGGCATCGTCGCCGAGGTCGCGCTGTGGTGGAACGACAGCTACCACGAGAATGTGCTGTGCTTTACCAACAACATCCCGCAACGTGACGGCGGCACCCATTTGGCAGGTTTCCGCGGCGCGCTGACTCGTGTCGTGAATAAGTATGCCGACGAGAGCGGCATCGCCAAAAAGGAAAAGGTCGAGCTGACCGGCGAAGACGCCCGCGAAGGCCTCACGTGCGTGCTGTCGGTCAAAGTGCCGGACCCGAAATTTTCGAGCCAAACCAAGGACAAGCTCGTCTCGTCCGAGGTCAAGCCCGTGGTCGAATCTGTCGTTGCCGACAAACTCGCCGCCTACTTCGAGGAAAATCCGCGGGAAACCAAGGTCATCCTTCAGAAGGTGATCGAAAGTGCCGCCGCCCGCGAAGCCGCGCGCAAGGCACGCGACCTGACCCGCCGCAAAGGCGCGCTCGACGGTCTGCGCCTGCCCGGCGGCCTCGCCGAATGCCAGGACCGCGATCCCGTAAATACCGAAATGTTCATCGTCGAGGGCGACTCGGCAGGCGGCTCCGCCAAACAGGGCCGCAAGCGCGAGTATCAAGCCGTGCTCCCGATCCGAGGTAAGATCCTCAACGTCGAACGCGCCCGCACCGATAAGATGCTTTCCTCCGAACAGGTGACCAACATCATCGCAGCGCTAGGCACCGGCATCGGCCGCATGGTCGAAGGCCAGCAAGGCGGCTTCGATATCAAAAAGCTGCGCTACCACAAGATCATCATCATGACCGACGCCGACGTCGACGGCGCCCACATCCGCACGCTACTGCTGACGTTCTTCTATCGCCAGATGCCCGACCTCGTCGAAGGCGGCCACCTCTACATCGCCCAGCCCCCACTCTACAAAGTCAGCAAGGGCAAGTCCGGCACCTACCTCAAGGACCAGCGCGCGTTCGAGGATTACCTCATCAACGCCGGTCTCGATGAAGCCGTGCTCATTGCTGGCGACGGTGCAGAGCGCGCTGGCCGCGACCTGCACGACATCGTTGAAACGAGCCGCGCCGTCGGCGCCATCCTCGACAGCCTGCATACACGCTACAACCGCAACATCGCCGAGCAGGCCGCCATTGTCGGCGCGTTCGATGGAGCCCGCCTGTCGTCGCCCGAAATCGGCGCAAAGACCGCCGAGGACATCGCGGCTCGCCTGAACGCGATCGCCGAAGAGACCGAAGATGGCTGGACCGGCACCTACGGCACCGATGGCTACTTGTTGAAGCGCCAGTTGCGTGGCGTCACCGAAGCCCACGCCCTCGACCGTGCGCTGATCGCCAGCGTCGAAGCCCGCCGCCTCAACGAACGGCATGCCCATCTGACCGAAGTCTACGGCAAGATGGCGAAACTCCGCCGGAAGGGCGATACCATCGACATCACCGGACCGCGCCGTCTGCTCGAAGCCGTCTACGACAACGGCCGCAAGGGCATCTCGCTCCAGCGCTACAAAGGGCTGGGCGAAATGAACCCCGAACAGCTTTGGGAAACCACCCTCGACCGAGACGCCCGCACCCTGCTCCGCGTCGAAGTCGGCGACGTAATGGCCGCCGACGACATCTTCTCCAAACTCATGGGCGACGTCGTCGAACCCCGCCGCGAATTCATTCAAGCCAACGCCCTCAACGTCGCGAATTTGGACGTGTGATTCACTGCCCTTCTCCCCGCCTTCGACTGGGTGACGGGCAAATCAGTTCCGGTCAGCAATGATAAGGCGTCCCCGGTATCAGGTTTCCAAACGGCGTCACGCTTTGGGCGGAAGTTTGGAGGCAGAACCTCCAATTTCCCACCCCAACGCCCTCTCCAGCCGGTCATCCCCCCAAAACAGCTCATCGTCCTTCGTTGCAAACGTCGGCGCGCCGAAGATGGACAGGCGCTGGGCCAGTTCGGTTTCCTCGCGTAGGCGCAACTTGACCTCGTCCGTGCGAGAGGCCTGCAACATCGTGCTCGCATTCAGCCCCACCTCGGACAGACAACCCCCTAGCGCGAATGGATCGTCGATCGAGCGGCCCTTGGCGAACTCCATCTCGAACACGGCCCGGCAGAACACGGCCCGGCTCGCCTCATCCGCAATCGCCAATGCAACACGCGCTGCCAGCAGACTGTTCTGCGGAAACGGCTTGGGCATCTGGAACCCGATTCCCCGTGCTTCCGCGATCCGGTCGATGTCGCGGACCATGTAGGCACCCTTGGCCGGGTACACATTGAACGGCGAGGTATTCCAACCCTGCGCCTGAAAAATCGGCCCCAGCAAAAACGGCCGCCACCGCACGGACACGCCCTGCTCAGCTGCAAGAGCATCAATCCGCATGGCGCTCAAATACGAATACGTCGAAGCAAAATCGAACCAGAAATCGAGGGTCATCGCAAGGCCCCTGCAGTAGTTTGAGGTACTTGTATAAAGGGGTCCAGGGGACGAGTCCCCTGGCCTTCACTTTCCCACCAGTCACTACCCCGTCCCGCACCGCAAAACCAAACCCGCGACAAGCCCGCTGTGTTTTCCTATAACCACAGCCGGGGTTCCAGGCGTTGGGAGTTACGGGCATGGCAGATGGACGTGGGCAATCGGCTGCCAGTTGGGGCAAGACGATCGACTATCTGTTCGGGCGCAACGCGCTGATTGCGATTGCATCGGCGATGCTGCTCTGCATCTCGGGCTTCGCGACGTGGAGCGGGATGAACGACTTCATCATCGGCGCATCGTCGACCGGGGCCTCCAAAGGCCGCGAGATCGCCGGCGGTGTCTCGATCTCCCACCATACCCTCGTCATCGCCATCACCATCGCGCTGACGTTCCTCATGTGGCTTGCCCTGCGCGAAGCCATCGGCGCGCAACGCCGCTTGATCGAGCGCATCGTGACGTGGCCGCTCTATATCTTCCTGGCGCTCTGGTCGATCGGCTTTGGTTATGGCTTCTGGTGGAGCCTGATCGCGGGCGAGGAAGCGACCAAAACCGGCCTGACAGCGCTGCAGGAAGATGGCCGCGAGGCGGGTGGCGCAATCTCGGCGCGGCTTGATGCCGTCAAGGGGCAGGTCGATAGCTTCGCGTCGTGGTCGGAAAGCCAGATGCAGCGCGAAGAAACGAGCGGCGGAAGCTGCGGCGTAGCGTCCGGCGCAGGCCGGGGCCCTCTTTACAATGCCCGCAGGAGCACCCGCGACGCCGTTGCAGCCCTGCGCGATACCATCGCAAACTCGTGGTTGGGCCCGGTCAACGTTGAACTCGAAAATCTGAAGAAGGCAGCCACCGGGTTGTCTGACGGCTCGCCCGAAGAGCGCCAGAAGCAGTTCGACACTATGTCCCAGCAGATCCGTGGCGCGGCCCGCAACATTGCATCCCGAAGCAACGAACTCGGCAAATCCACTGCGGCCGAAATGCGGGCTCTCGCCGATAGTGTGTCGGTGGCGCCCGGCCAGCCCGGCTTTTCCTGCTACGACCCGACCCTCGCCCAACGTCTGCGGCAGGCCGCCGATCAGGCGTCCGAACCGGCGAAGTTGAACCTGCGTCAGGCGTCCTTCAATGAGGGCCCGGCCGGCGTCGCCAACGCCGTCAAGAACCTGTGGACCAACATGGGTTCTTACCTCGGCAACCTCGTCGTCTACGTCTTCAGCGGCGGAAATGCCAAGCCCTCTGCGACAGCAGGCGGCGAGCCGATCACGGGCCGCGATATGATCGCATTGCTGGCAACCATCGGCATCGACCTGGGCCTGTTCGTGCTGGCACTCCTCGATCCGCCCTCAGCCGCCCCCGTGCGCCGTGACGCGCTCGCCGAAGCTCAAGGCCGTCTGCACGAAGCCGACCCGAAAGTGATCCGCCAGTTGGAATCAGCGTTTCAAACCGCCATCAGGCGTGCGCCGGACGCTGACATCGAATGGGTGCGCCAGCACTTCGTGCATCACAACGGGTCGAGCTATTTCGTGATCCCCAACCTGTTCGGCGTCGAAAAAGAGGGCGAGAACTCCAAGAAGGAAGAGTTGCGCGCCCTCGCCATGAATCAGCTCGCAGGCGTGTTCGACGACCTGAAGCTCGTCATTGCATTGACACCGAAAGAGCTTCAAGAATTCGGACGGGAGGAAACGCGTAACAGCTATACCGACCTTAGCGCGTACTCGAACACCGATGATCAAGCGATTGGATACAGCGGCGAGCAACCTGGACTTTGGAAGCGCCTCCGCGGTCAAAGCGAAGCCGCACCCGTCAGCAATACGAGCGCGAGCGGCGTCAAGCGGATCCGTAATCACGGCCTCCTATCGAAAGCACAACGCACCCTCGATATCGCAGGCTGGAGCAAGGCGGCGCAAAGCGATGTCGAGATCTTCCGGATGGTCGATACCGAAGGCCTGACCCCGCTGTTGAGCGTTCTCAACGAAGCCAATCTGGAACGCAACGAGCATGAGCGGGAGCAGGAAAAACGCCCTGTGGCCCAGATGCCGGATTTGCGGAAGAGCTAACTGCAAAGGGCCGGGGTTGCGTGGCGCACGTCCCGGCGCAATTGAATGAAACCGAGGATCCGATGAAAAACAAGTACAGCAGCTTAAACCGGCTCCGGTCGATATTGGCCGGACTTTGCGGTGTATTGCTCCTCGGCACGGCCCCCGCATTCGCCGCGCAATGCGGCAATGGGCCGGAAGGATTTGGCGGCTGGCTTCAGAGTTTCAAAACGCAGGCGGCAAGCCGCGGCATCAAGCCGGCAGCAATTGCGTCGGCTCTGTCAGGTGTGTCGTATGATTCAACCGTCATCAGGCTCGATCGCTCGCAGCATTCCTTCAAGTTAAGCTTCGAGCAGTTCTATGCCAAGCGCGTCGACAACGCGCTGATCGGGCGAGGCCAGGCGCTGATGCTCACCCACCGCGCAACACTGGAGCGAATGGAAAAACGCTTCGGCGTGCCGCGCGCGGTCGTGATCGCCATTTGGGGACTGGAAACCAATTTCGGCCGCGACGCGGGCAGCAAGTACTCGATCATCCGCTCGCTCGCGACGCTATCCTATGACTGTCGCCGGTCCGAATTTTTCACTGGCCAGCTGATCGACGCCCTCCGCATAGTAGAGCGCGGCGACCTCTCGCCTGAACAAATGCGCGGCGGCTGGGCAGGCGAAATCGGCCAGACCCAATTCCTGCCGACGCCGTATGTCAAATACGCCGTTGATTTCGACGGCGACGGCCACAAGGATCTGGTGCGCTCGGTCCCCGACATTTTGGCCTCGACCGCAAACTTCCTCAAAGGTCACGGCTGGCAGCGCGGCCAACCCTGGCAGCCCGGAACGCCGAACTATGCTGTGCTCGCCGAATGGAACAAGGCCGAAGTCTATCAGCGCACCATCGCGGCCATGGCGGCCAAGATCGGCGGAAATTCCTAAATCGAGCCAGCCCCCCAATCTGTCACGGCGTTTGCATCCCATGACGGTCAGGAACGCAACCGTTCGGAATTGGGACAGACACGCCATGTCAGCGAGCGCAGCATCGACGAAAAAGCGTATCTCGGTCGCGATCGAAGGCGCGCATATCTGCCACATCCGTAATTGTCTGTCCCATTTCGACTGCGAAGACTTCAGCGTGTCGCCGATCATTTCAGGCTGGGGCGTGCGCGGCTATTGGTCGAGTGAACATGGCGGCTTCGAGCGCATCGGAGAGCAGGTCATGGTGCGCTTCACCACCGACCTCGAACCGATTCAGCCGTTGCTGAGTGCTGGTTTCGGCATCCTCGCCAGCAAAGTGCTGAAAATCCAAGTGACCGACGCTCGCGCTTGAATCGTCTGTCCAAATTACGAGCCTTAACGCAACGTTAAAACGCTCTTTGTATCCTTGTTGCCTTGGGTGTCAGGGTGACTTGGAGCGGAGTGGTGCGTTTCTTCGGCAGGTCCAAATCCAAGACGCAGGCCATTGCGTCACCAGCGCAGACAAGCCTGCCTGCCACGGCTCAGGTGCCACTGCATACAGTTTCCACCAAATCCGCAGCCCCCAAACGCCGCCGCAGAATTGCTCTTCGCTTCTGGCTGAAGGCTTTCACCGTCAGCGCGCTAGTCGTAACTGCGGGAACCTTGCTGCTATTCCTCTCCTACTCGGTGCGCTTCCCAGATCCGCTGAACCTCGCCCACAAACAGCACGCGCCCGTCATCAAGATCTTGGCGCGCGACGGGACGCAGATCGCGTCTCGCGGTACGAGCGCCGATTACATGCCGCTGGATTTCATCGCGCCGCATCTGATCCAAGCCGTGATCTCGACGGAGGACCGCCGGTTCTACGAGCACTGGGGCGTCGACCCATGGGGCCTGCTGAGGGCCGCGTGGACCAACGTGAAGGCGGGTCGCTTCGCTCAAGGTGGATCGACCCTGACCCAGCAGCTCGCCAAGAATTTATTTCTGTCGGGCGAACGCAAGCTCGGCCGCAAGGTCGAGGAGTTGACGTTCGCGCTGTGGCTGGAGCTGCGGCTGACCAAGCGTGACATCCTGGAGCTGTATCTCAATCGCGTCTATTTCGGCGGCGGCGCATACGGCGTCGAGGCGGCAAGCCAACGCTACTTCGGCAAATCCGTGCGTGAGGTGTCTGTCGCCGAAGCAGCAGTACTGGCTGGACTGCTGAAAGCGCCTTCGAAATATTCACCCGCCGCGAACCCTCAGGCGGCCCTCACGCGCTCGCATGTCGTGCTGTCCAACATGGTCGCAACCGGCGCGTTGAGCGAGGACGACGCGAGTGCAGCCTCCAAGAATGCGCCGGGCTTCCCAACGCCGCTGCAAAAGGCGAATGCTCCAGGGCTGGATAAGGGCCTTGAATATGCGGTCGAGTACGCGATCGAACGCATGCCTCACGTGCGCGGCTCAGGCAATGCTGAGGTGATCGTCGAAACGACGCTCGATGCTCGCCTGCAAGCCGTGGCCCATCAATCGGTCGCGCGCCTCATCGACACTTACGGCGAAGTTCTGCATGCCAGCCAGGCGAGCGTCGTCTTGATGGAGCCGTCGGGAGCAATTCGCGCCCTGGTCGGTGGTCGGTCCTATGCGCAAAGCCAGTTCAATCGGGCCGTCAGGGCACGCCGTCAGCCAGGATCGGCATTCAAACCCATCGTATATTTGGCAGGCGTCGAAAGCGGAATGACGCCCGGCACCATCGGCTACGATCTGCCGTTGAGCGTGAAAGGCTGGTCGCCCAAAAACGACAACGGTCAATACAAGGGCGAGATGACCCTGCGCAACGCGCTCGCAAATTCCGTCAACACGATTGCCGTGCGAATGTTTCTCGATTTGCCAAAGGGCCGCGTAATCGCAACTGCAAAGCGGCTTGGCATAACGTCGGACCTGCGCGATCAACCCGCTCTGGCACTGGGCGTATCCGAGGTCACTCTATTGGAGTTGACCCGCGCATATGCCGTGCTCGGCAATGGGGGACGCATGGTGACGCCCCACATCATCGAGCGAATGCGCATGGCATCCGGCGAAGTGCTCTACGAGCACACGCCACCTCATCCCGAAGCCATTGTGAAGCCCGCCCACGTCGCGGCGATGAACGATATGCTGGGCGAGGTGATGGCGACGGGCACCGGCAAGAGAGCCGCTCTGAAAGTGCATCCAGCAGCAGGTAAGACCGGCACCACCCAGGATTTCCGCGACGCTTGGTTCGTGGGCTACACCGCACAGATGACGGCAGGCGTCTGGGTCGGCAACGATGATGCCGAACCAATGAATCGCGTTATGGGCGGCAGCCTCCCCGCCCGCATCTGGCACGAACTTATGGAGGCCGCTCATCTAGGGGAGCCGGTCATTGCCCTTCCTGGCCGTGTGGTCACGGCTACCCAAGTTAGCGGATCCGCCGGGGTATCCGTAACCCCGCCGCACACATCTGTTGCGAAAATGTCATCCGATTGAGATCTCTGTGTTGGGCCGGTGCGAATTTGGTCGGATCCGCGGTTGGCTGAGGTAGCGTCCGCGATCAAACCATCATTCTTTTGTGTCATGTACTCATGAGTTCAATCCCGGCAGTATATTGACTGGAGACAGAAATGACTTTTTGCAAACACGTCGTTCTGAGCAGCGCTATCATTCTTGCCATGACCGAAGTTGCCTTTGCCGGGTCCCCAGTCCCCGTTCCGCTCGCGGGCGCCGGACTGCCGGGCCTTCTAGCTGCCGGGGCTGCTTATGGCGTCTATCGCCTTTACACCAAGTTTCGCGGCTAATCGATTTAGCAGCGAACCCAAGTCGGCAATCGGAGGGCGACGGCATTGCTGTTCGCCCCCGCTTTGTTACATTACTGGGCACTGGATCGATGCGCCGAAGCTGCCCCGGGGCGTCACATCACACTGAACTCATGAGCATGGGTGACAAAGTTGGCGATGACTGCAAGCCAGATGTCTTCAAACGCAACCGGGTCATCGGGCGTGTTTGTGCGAACTTCGGCCAATGCGATCTCCCGCAAAGAGATGTTTGCCTGGGTCTGGACCGCACTTCTGGCAAACAATGCAGTGTGTATTCTCAGATCGGACTCGCTCGAAGCGTTCGTGACCAGTCTGCTGGCCATCAACGTGATCGTGGTCCTGGCTTGGTTCGTTGTATTCAAGCGGTTGCTGGTGAGTAGTGCAGCCACGCGCGTCACGAGCGCAGATGTTGTTTTTGCAGTGGCGTTCGCATTGTTATTCTGCGCAACGACCTTATTCGAAACGCGCCGTTTTGCAGTTGGCCTGCTCACGACCATTGCCGGGCTCTATACTGTTGTGAAGTCGGACGGCGACAACGATCTGAAGGCGCCCGCCGCAGTGTTGCTTGCGCTCGCCACCAACATGACCTGGGCACCGCTCGTTTTCCAGTACTTCGGGCCCGATCTTGTGCAGGCCGATGCGGCCATTGTGGGCAACATTCTCTCCCGGACCAATCCTGATATACTCTGGTCCGGCACGACGTTTCAGAGCGCTGAGGGGCATCGCATCATTCTCGTAGGCGCCTGCTCGTCGTTTCACAACATGTCGTTTGGTTTGCTCGCCTGCATCAGCATTGCCATGTTCGCGAGAAATACCTTGGTCTGGCGCGACGCCGTCGTGGTCCTACTCGGCAGCGTCGTCATGGTGGGATTGAACGCTTTCCGCTTGTCCGTTTTGGCGACCAGCGCGCCTGCATACGCCTATTGGCACGACGGAGCAGGCGCTGAAATTCACGCCGCAATCGCCACCGTGTGTATAGTAACCGTAGGGCTCTGGGGAACCGCATGGGCAAGCCGTACGCGATAGTCCGATGGGGGCTGCGAGGTGCGCTGGCGTTGTCGCTAACCACCATGCTCGTGATCAAGCACCGGTCTGCTAACGAGCGCGTCGCGGCGAACGAAAAATTCGACGCCGTATCCGCCGTGGTGGACATCGTGCGTGAGAACGGTCTTGATCCCCTTCAAAGCTCGGGAACCGCCGTTTCACGACGCATCGTCAGTTTTAAAGCGCCCGGCTGCGACCAGCCGTCGATGGTTCTGGCCAACGATTGGAATATCGATGCCAAGCCGTTCTTAAAAGCGAAACTCCCGTCAGGATACACAACCCAATTTCGCTATATGGACTTCACAGGCGGCACGCAGAACCGCAACGCCATGTTCCTTGAATGGCTGCAGCAGTCCGCAAAGTCGATGCTGGGTCTGTCGCGTTACGTCCCGATCCGAATGGCGCTCGTGCTGTGCGAACCTCCTGCCTGCAAAGCTGCCCAGTCAATTGATTGGCGCGTGCTTTGGGATCGCGGGCGTGTGCTTGGTAACGCCAGCAGCGGTACAAAGCCGTGACCGACCAAGATTTGCCTTGGATCTGGACTGGACTGCTGGGGTCGCTCTTCGCGATGCTGGCCGCATGGGAGGTCTATTTTCCTAACGACAAGCAACCTCCGCACCGGGACCAGCGCTGGCCGGCCAATTTGGCGTTGGGAATTCTCAACGCATCCCTCGCGACGCTTGTTCCCATTACCTCTATTTGGATGGCAGTTTGGGCGGGTCAACATGAATTCGGGATCATGAATTGGGCCAAGCTCTCAAGTTCGACTTCGGTGCTTGCAACTTGGGTCATCTATAGTTTCGCGACTTACGCGCTCCACCGCCTGTCACATGCCATACCTTGGCTATGGAGGCTCCATCGCATCCACCACTGCGACCCTCATCTCGACATCTCGACCACGCTTCGTCATCATCCGCTGGAGACGGTCGTCTCCACGCTTTTCCTCGGGTCAATCGCAGCGTCCATGGGCCTCAGTCCATCGGGTATCGCTTCCTACGAGCTGGTAGCGTTCGTGATCGGCGCGTTTTCCCACGGCAATATCGCAGTGCCTGCCGCACTAGATCGAGTGATGAGTTGGCTTGTCGTCACACCCGCATTCCATCGGTTGCATCATTCGGTCGAGCAGCCCGAGACGGACAGCAATTTCGCCGAAGTGTTTGCTGTGTGGGATCGGCTGTTTAGGACCTGCAGCCGGCCTCGCCAAGGCGTGCGATGCGGGCTCGACGAAGTTGCCGCCCACGAGGCAGGAAGCCTGATGTGGCAATTGAAGATGCCCTGGCTCAACATCGAGGCGCCCCATACAAAAGCGGCCAGCCGCGCTTCGGCGGATTGATCCAAGCACGGCTGGTATAGGCGTGTGAGATCGTTACTTTGCCACCTTGTCGGCGGCAGGCGCGGGGGCCGTCACGGATTTTTCGCCGGTCCTTTCAGTCGCTTTGATTGCTGCGTGTTCGGCCATGCCGGTCTTGCAGGCAGGCGAGAGTTCTGCGCTGTGACTTTCAAGGCAGGTGCGGACGGCGCCCTTGCCCTTTTCAACAGTGCCGCAGAATTTCTGCACATCGCCAGCGCAGTCCTTCCAGCGCTTCGAGCCCTGATCGTTAGCAGGGACTGCTGCGGTCGAGGGAGCAGCAGCCGGTGCCGTCGAAGGTGTGGTCGTAGCGGGGGCAGCCTTGACGGTTGCGGTCGCCGGAGCGGAAACCGCAGGAGCTGTTACAGCAGGAGGTGCCGTTGGAGTGATCACCTTAGCTGGAGCGGTTTCAGCGAACGCAGCGACGGGGGCGAGACAAACGAGGGCAAGCGCAATGAGCGATTTAGAGGTCATGTGTTTTTCCTTGGGGATGAATTGGGAGGTGAGTTAGCGTCGGTCGCCGTCGGTCTTTTCCGTGCGGATGTGCTGGGCGGCGAGGTTCTGCGCATCGCGGATGCGCTCGCGTTCACGGGCGGTGACAACGCCGTCAGCCTTGGCTTTCGCTTCGAGCTTGCGGATATGCTCCTGCTCTTCTTGAAGACGGGCGGCTTCCTTGGCGGTCAGAGAGCCGGTTAGGCGGCCCGATTCGATGCGGATCGATTGTGCGGCTTCGCGAGCATCAATGCCCGGCGTCCAGGTGCCGGCGGAGGCGAACGACGTACCGGCAACGAGCAGCACGGCAGCGGTGGAAATACGTTTCATAGCGGTCTCCTGAAATCCTGTTTCATCTTGTGTTCGACGAGATCAGGATTAGAGGGACGGCATTGAATGGCTTCTGAACCGTGTTGTTAACCAAGGTTCATCACGTAGGAGTCCGCGAAAAGTATAATTTCTACCGCGCTGCGCGCTTTATTGTTCGGCGCCGTATCGATGGAGCTCGGTACCATAGAGGCTGAGCCAGCGCTTCGCCTCGTCCAGGCGCGGCATCGTTTTTCGCACAAGCGCCCAGAACCGCGGGCCGTGGTTCATTTCGGCAAGATGGGCGGCTTCGTGGGCGGCAACATAGTCGAGAATGAGCGGCGGAGCGAGAACGAGCCGCCACGAAAACGATAGCACACCCGTCGTCGAGCATGAGCCCCAGCGGCTGGTTTGATCGCGCACGCCGATCCGCTTAGCCTTGACGTTGAGCGCCCTGCAATGATGAAGCACAAGGCCATCAAGATCGGTGCGTGCCTGTTCGATTAGCCATGCCTTCAGGTGGCGGTGCGCTCCTTCGCGGCGGCCATGAACCTGCAACGTAAAAGCGGTATCGCCGCCGCTTGGATTGGGCATTACCTCCACAAGATGGCGCGTTTGCGCAGCGCCCGTGAAAGTCACGCGATGGAGTAAACCGCGGACCGGAATAACCATGCCGTCGGCGAAAGGAACAGGTAGCGGCACATTGCCGAGACGGTCGCGGACCCAATCGAGATGGCGGCTCAGAAAGACCCCGGCTTCATCAGGGTCGCATTGCATGGGGACCGTAACGATAACGGCGCGTTTGGTGCGGCTGACGCGCAAAGTCATGCGTCGGGCGCCTGGGTGGCGGCGCACTTCGACGGGAGCGTCCACGCCGTCAAAGGTAGTGTTCGAAGTCGAGATCGTTTTCGATTTCGGCTTATGCCGCATGCCCTGCACCCGCAATATCGTTTCTGTTTACGCTAGAGGCGTGAGTTGAAACTCTCGCGCGCGTCGCCGTGGAACACACAGCGCATTGGTCTTGGCTGCCTAAGGTTGCAGCATATGTTTGGGAAGCCCCTAGCAGCACAAAGAACGGTGACCCGAGGCGGTGCTGCGATACACGTGGCTATCAGCTTGCGCTGTTACACGCATAGCGAGATCGTCGTGTTGGGCTATGAGCGTGGTGAGACTGTGGCAGGCGCGCCCCAGAAGCAGCAGCGGTGTGCGTGCATTACCCCTTGACCGAGAGCCCTTTGCGAAGCTGCTCGGCGAGAACGTCCGGCTTGCCGATCTCGGCAGAGAAGGTGACGAGCTCGCCCGTTGGCCCCATCAGGTAGACGACCGAACTGTGGTCCATGGTGTAGTCGGCGGGATTGCGGTCGTCGGGCACCTTCTTGGCGTACACCCGGTACGCTTTGATCGCAGCGGCGACATCGGCAGCCGAGCCGGTCAGGCCGATCATACGGGGATGAAAACTCTTGACGTAGGCACCCATTTTTTCGGGCGTGTCGCGGGACGGATCGATCGAAATAAACACCGGCGTGATTTTTTCAGCGTCCGGGCCAAGCTGATCAAGCGCCGCCGAGATGACCTGCAATCCGGACGGACAGACGTCGGGACAGAATGTGTAGCCGAAGAACACGAGCAGATAGCGCCCCCGGAAGTCCTTGTCGGTGACGGCTTTGCCGGTTTGGTCGATCAGGTTGAATGGTCCGCCAATCAGCGCTCTACCCGTGCTGACGCTTTCGCGCAACGGCGCGGTACCCGGAGTTCCACCTCCGGCCAGCAGATAGGCCATGCTGCCTCCGGCAACGAGGGCCCCAAGCGCGGCAGCGGTCAGCCTAAGGTCCATAATGTGACGCCCTGTGTTTAAGATGAGCTGCGGGGAAGATGAGCTATGTTGATGAATTGGCACAAACCAATACAATGAGGCGGCAACACTTGCCTAGGACCACTGCCGCCAGCCGTGCGCGGCGCAGGTCCCGGCTAACGCCTTGAATACGCTATTTGTACAACGAAGGATAAGCCGACGTGTTGACGCTGCAGGGACTGAGCAAGACGCTCGAGTGGCACGCCGATAGCCGGCTTCGCCTCGTCACCATCGTGCGTCTGCGCTGGCTTGCGATCCTCGGCCAGTTGATGGCCATCTGCATCGTCCATTTCGGCTTAGGGTTTGCGCTGCCGCTGGGATCGTGTCTTTCGTTCATCGCTCTGTCGGCTTGGTTGAACGTGTATCTGGTCGTGCGGTTTCCAGCCCGTCATCGTTTGAGCATCGGTCACGCAACGTTGATGCTTGCTTATGACCTAGTCCAGTTGACGGTCTTGCTCTACCTCACCGGCGGTGTCGAAAATCCATTCATGATGGTCATGCTTGCGCCAGTGACGGTGTCCGCTGGTTCGCTGCCGCCGCGCAACACCGTGATGCTTGGCATTCTGACAACGATCGCAGTGGTGATCCTTGCGACGACCCACATGCCGCTGCCTTGGTATCCCGGCATGCGCCTCGATTTGCCGGTCCTCTATCAGTACGGCTATCTCGCCGCGGTCGCCGCATGCATGATGTTCATGGCGTTGTATGCGTCCCGTCTCGCCCGCGAAAGCCGCCAGATGTCGGCAGCGCTCGCCGCAACCGATCAGGTGCTCGCGCGCGAACAGAAGCTGCACGCCCTCGACGGCCTCGCCGCCGCCGCCGCCCATGAACTCGGTACGCCGCTGTCGACTATCGTGCTCGTCGCCAAGGAATTAGAGCGCGACGCGACCACGCCGGGTATGCGCGAAGACCTGGAGCTCTTGCGCGCGCAGGCGCTGCGCTGCCGCGAGATCCTCGCCAAGCTGACCAAGCGCCCCTCCGAGCAAGACCCGCTTCACGCCCATCTGTCGGTGAGTGAATTGCTCGATGAATCAGCTGCGCCCTACCGCAATCACGGCAAACCCATCCGCATCGAATCCGGCCCGCTACACGATGCGGTTGTCAGCCAGGATGAACCGGTCGGCGAACGCCGCCCCGGCGTCATCTATGGTTTGGGCAATCTGATCGAGAACGCCATCGACTTCGCCAAGGGTGCTGTCGAAATTCGCGCCAACTGGACGGATCGCTTGGTGGAAGTGTCAATTCTCGACGACGGCCCAGGTTTCCCCGCCGACGTCATTGAGTCGTTGGGTGAACCCTACGTGACGACGCGCGCAAACGGCGGACGCATGGGCGACGGCGAATCGAGCGGCATGGGGCTGGGCTTTTTCATCGCCAAAACCCTGCTTGAGCGCTCGGGAGCCACCATCATGCTCTCTAATCGCAACGGCACAACCCGCGGCGCTGCTGTCCGCATTTCGTGGCCGCGAGCGGTGTTCGAGGCCCCCGTCGAAGGCCGTGCCTTCCGCCCGGGAGCCAAACGTCCCGCCGGAATCGCCTTGAATTGAGTTAAAAACCCATGCACCACCAAAGGTTTTAACCACGACGTTACGATCGGTGGCTGACAGACAGCTTGCCACGTGGCAATGTGTCCAAGTAATTCGAGTAACGACCATGATTGGACAGCAGCAGAGCCTGCCGCGCGTCCTGAAGTTTTTTGTTTGGAGGAACCTGTGACCACCGAAGATCTGTCCTTTCGCCAGGACGAGCTGCCTGAAGATCGCACCCTGATTTGCGTCGACGACGACAGGGCGTTCCTTCAGCGCCTTGTTCGTGCAATGGAGACACGCGGCTTCCATGTCCGCTTTGCCCATTCGGTGGCCGAAGGCATCGATCTGATCCGGGCACAGGCACCAGCCTTTGCCATTGTCGATATGCGCCTCGAAGACGGCAATGGCCTTGACGTGATTGCCGAGCTCAACAAAATCCGTCCCGATGCGCGCGCCATCGTATTGACCGGCTACGGCAACATCGCGACAGCGGTTTCGGCTGTGAAGCTCGGCGCGGTCGATTATCTGGCAAAGCCTGCCGACGCCGACGACATCACCGACGCGCTGCTCGCGCCGCCGGACACGAAAGCCCCGCCCCCGGAAAACCCGATGTCGGCCGATCGTGTGCGTTGGGAGCACATTCAGCGGGTTTATGAACTGTGTAACCGCAACGTCTCCGAAACGGCCCGCCGTCTCAATATGCACCGCCGCACCCTGCAGCGCATCCTGGCCAAACGCGCACCGAAGTAAAATCGCCTTGTCATCCCGGCCAAGCGCAGCCCGATTAAGGGCGGAGCGCCGAGCCGGGACCCAGCACGTGAGCGCCGGAGGCCCGACTGCTCTTTTGGCCCCTGGATCCGGCTCCTCACTTCGCTAGGTCCAGGATGACAACACAAAGTAAAATTGCCCCCCTCACACGGCATACGAGACCCCCGGCCACAGGCTGGGGGGCAAAACGCGTGTTCGTGGTTACGTCTTGATCGAACATCCTTTAGCGTAACGCCAAACTGCATAAGGACATGCGAAACATGCGGCGCGCCACAACGATCTGGGAAGCAATTTATCGCCTGTACGAGCACAGCGGGTTCGCCCTTGCGGGGGCCGTGGCGTTCTCGTTCATCGTCTCGCTGTTTCCGTTTTGCATCTTCTTGGCCGCGCTAGCCTCGCTGTTCGTAGGCAGTCCCGAACTAGCCAATCAGGCCGTTGAGCAGTTGTTCCAAATCCTGCCCAAGCGGGTCGCGGAAGCGCTGGCACCCGAAGCGCACGATATCATGGCGCATGCCCGTATCGACCTCGTCGGAATCTCGGGCTTTACAACCCTATTCTTCGCGACCAGCGCCATCGAAACCCTGCGTTCGGCTTTGAACGGTGCCTATCGCGTTCAGGAAGCGCGTCCCTATTGGTTGAGCCTGCTCATCAGCGCAATCTTCGTGCTCGTCAGCGCCTGCGTGATGCTCTTCTTGACCTGGGCCGTGATCGCAGGCCCGGGATTTGCCGCAACGCTCGACCCGTCGCTCGCGATCAAGCGCTTGCTCGACAGCAGTTGGCTCGGAACACAAACGCGCTACGCGCTATCGGCGCTTGTTATGGTGGGGTTGTTATTTGCGCTCCACCTATGGCTCACTGCGGGCAAGCGCACAATCTCTACCGTTTGGCCAGGGGTACTGCTCTCGGCCGCTCTTTGGCTGTTATCGGCTGCGATCTACTCACGCTACTTGGACCTGAGCGACTACACCCGCTTCTATGCTGGGCTCTCCCAGCTCATGATCGCCATGATCTATTTTCAGTGGACCGCCATCATCATCATTCTCGGTGCGGAATTGAACCGCGGTTTGAGCGAGTTGAAGAAGATGCGGAATGGGCACGAGCAGGCCGCCTGAACATACCGTAGGTCGGGTTAAGCTTTTTCGCGAAAACCAACAACTCCGCCACCCAAGCGTTGGGTTTCGCAAGAAGGCTCAGCCCAACCTACTGATTTACGGGCATTTAGCCCCGCAACCGTTCGAGCAGATCACCCAGATCTTCGGCCCATTCTTCGCCTTCGCCCTCTTCTTCCGCCAGATCCTTGAGTTCGGAATTCTTGAGCACACGCGACACCGCCTTGCGGGCTGCAGAAGCGAGCTTGGCCGCGTTGATCGAATCCTCGTGGCCTTCAAGCGAGGTATGGACGGCCTTTGGAATCCGCGAGTTGTCCTCGTCTCGGGCCGCAGCCACGAGTTCGGCCGCTGCAAGCGCAAACGCGGCGTCGGTCGCTTCGATGAAGTCGTCCTTATCCATTTCGTTGACTTGCGTCAGCGCAGCTTCGATGGCGGCCGCTCCGTCGGTCTCAAAGCCCGCGAGCCAATCCGCAACTTCGTCGTGGTCGAACGTTCCGCTTGCCATGGGTCTTCCCTGCGATAATGCCGGTCCTTGAAATGCCGACGGGCCCGAAGATGGGCCCGCCAACTAGCCGTTCAAGTCCCAATCGTCAACACGTCCAAGCCGTCAACCTCACGATTTCCCGTGAACGGCACGCGAAGCTTCAATTGCGTCCTCAAGCGTCTTGAGACCGGTCGTTGGGGCACAAACGAGAGCCGCCATGTTGCCCGGCTTGTGCTCGTTTTTCCACATCCGCGTGTGCGCCTTGGGGATCTGCGCCCAGGAGAAGACCTCCGACATACATGGATCGATGCGGCGTTCCACAACGAGCTTGTTGGCTTGGGCCGCTTGCTGGAGGTTTGCGAAGTGCGAACCCTGCAGTCGCTTCTGGTGCATCCACAGGTAGCGAGCGTCCAGCGTCAGGTTGAAGCCGGAGGTGCCGGCGCAAATGACGATCATGCCGCCTCTTTTGACGACGAACACCGAAACGGGAATCGTTGCTTCGCCGGGATGTTCGAACACGCAATCGACGTTGTTGCCTTTGCCGGTCGTTTCCCAGATCGCCGCACCGAACTTGCGCGCCGCCTTGAACCATTCGCCATATTCGGGCGTGCCTACCTTGGGCATCTGGCCCCAGCAGTCGAACTTCTTGCGGTTGATGACGCCTTTGGCGCCGAGCTGCCGCACGAAATCGGTCTTATCGTCTTCGGAGACGACGCCGATGGCATTAGCCCCCGACGTTGCGCAAAGCTGAACTGCCATGGAGCCGAGGCCCCCCGACGCGCCCCATACGAGCACGTTGTGGCCAGGACGCAGCACGTGCGGACGATGACCGAACAGCATGCGGTAAGCGGTCGCGAGAACGAGCGTGTAACAGGCGCTCTCTTCCCAGGTCAGATGCTTGGGGCGCTCGAGAAGCTGACGGTCCTGCACGCGGGCGAACTGAGCGAACGAGCCGTCCGGCGTTTCATAGCCCCAGATTCGCTGCGAGGACGAGAACATCGGGTCGCCGCCGTTGCACTCTTCGTCGTCGCCGTCGTCCTGGTTACAATGGATGACGACTTCGTCGCCGACTTTCCATCGCTTGACCTTGGACCCGACCTTCCAGACGATGCCGGCCGCATCCGATCCGGCGATGTGATAGGGCTGCTTGTGGCCGTCGAACGGCGAGATCGGCGTGCCAAGACCAGCCCAGATCCCGTTGTAGTTGACGCCAGCGGCCATCACGAGCACGAGCACGTCGTGGCTATCGAGTTCCCAGGTGGGCACGACCTCGATCTGCATCGCGGTGTCCGGCGGCCCATGGCGCTCGCGGCGGATGACCCAGGCATACATGTTCTTGGGCACGTGACCGAGTGGCGGAATCTCGCCGACTTCGTAAAGATCTTTCTTGCCCACACCCGAGACAAATTCCTGCGCCGTCATGCCTCCGGCTGTAACGGTTGGGGTGCCGGCACTTTTCTTCGACATTCAGGCTACTCCTCAAGGCGGCGGACGCAGTTCATCGGCGTCGCGAATATTTTGTGACGGCGGGATGGAGACACGAAATCAAAACAATTTCCAGCCATATTATTGCACTGCACGCACTGTTCATGCTGCCGCCCTCTGAACAATTATCAGTTCATTAGAATTTTTTGGGCAATCTGACGCGTGAGCTTGTGCGAAAGTTGGATATGCCGTCGGCGCTGCCGGTCGTCATTGAAGCCGGACGGCTCGGTGGGAGCGCGACGGCACATGGATTCTTTTAACATTTTTGTAGGGCAGATCTACCAAGCCCCCAGTCTCGTCTGGACCCTCGCCTTCCTGATGAGCGCGATTTCCGGCTATATGTTGCATTCCTACATCGGCGACTATCTGTTCGCGGTCGTGAGCGCTTGCGCGCTGTTCGTTGCGATTTTGATTGCCCATGTTGCGTTTACTGAGTTGGGCGTGTTCTTCACGACTGACAAGGAATCCAACATCGCAGCTTCGGCGGGTGCCGCCGTTTGCTCGGTCACATTGATAACCGTCGTGATGATGCGGCTGTGGCATGCGGCGCGATCAGGCTACAACGACCTCAGTGATTAACATCGACCGTAGCGATGACAAAGAGCAGCCAATTCTGACTGTCGAAGCGCATTAAGAGACGCCGGTGCGACCGCCGGACTTAAATGGTAAGAGCCAACCTGTCGCGAGCGTTGCCTAAAAGAACCGTTTTGCAATGCATCACGGTCTGAGTACTGTGGCAGCGTAACCGCTCCCAGGAACGCACCATGTCGACCGACAAGACCAAAACCACCCCTCCCGCAACCAGCGCGCCGGTTCGCGACAAGCCTTGGATTTTCCGCACCTATGCCGGGCATTCGACGGCGGCGAAGTCCAACGAGCTTTACCGTAATAACTTAGGCAAGGGTCAAACCGGCCTTTCGGTCGCCTTCGATCTGCCGACGCAGACGGGCTATGACAGCGACCATGAGCTGGCGCGCGGCGAAGTCGGGAAGGTCGGCGTGCCGATCTCCCATATCGGCGATATGCGCACATTGTTCACCGGCATTCCCCTCGACCAGATGAACACGTCGATGACGATCAACGCGACGGCTGCCTGGCTGCTGGCGATGTACATTGCGGTTGCCGACGAACAGGGCGCACCCCGCACCAAGCTGACCGGCACGATCCAAAACGACATCATTAAAGAGTATCTCTCGCGCGGCACCTACGTGTACCCGCCCGAGCCGTCGCTGCGCCTGATCAAGGATACGATCGTCTATTCGTACCTGAACGTGCCTAAGTGGAACCCCACCAACGTCTGTTCCTACCACCTCCAGGAAGCTGGCGCGACGCCGGTCCAGGAACTCGCGTTCGCCCTTGCCACCGCCATCGCCGTTCTAGACATGGTGAAAGCATCCGGCGAAGTGAGCGAAAAGGACTTCGGCACCGTCGTTGGCCGCGTCTCGTTCTTTGTCAACGCCGGCCTCAAGTTCGTGACCGAAATCTGCAAGATGCGTGCGTTCAACGAGTTGTGGGACGAGATCACCCGCGAACGCTACGGCGTGACGGACGCCAAGAACCGCATGTTCCGCTACGGCGTGCAGGTCAATTCCCTCGGCCTCACCGAACCGCAGGCCGAAAATAACGTCTACCGCATCCTCATTGAAATGCTCGCCGTAACGCTGTCCAAGAACGCTCGCGCGCGCGCCGTCCAGCTCCCCGCCTGGAACGAAGCGCTCGGCTTGCCGCGCCCGTGGGATCAGCAGTGGTCGCTGCGTATGCAGCAGGTGCTCGCCTATGAAACCGACCTGCTCGAATACGGCGACATTTTCGACGGCTCCGCCGAAATCGCCCGCAAGGTCGCCGAATTGAAAGAACAGGCGAAGGCCGAATTGAAGACGATCGACGGTCTAGGTGGCGCGGTCGCCGCCATCGATTACATGAAGCGCCGCTTGGTGGAGAGCAACACCGCCCGCCTGTCGAACATCGAAACTGGCGAGCACGTCGTCGTCGGCGTCAATAAATTCCGCGAAACCGAACCTTCCCCGCTGTCGGCTGGCGAAGGATCGATCATGGTCGTCGATCCGGCGATGGAAAACGAGCAGATCGAGCGCCTTATAGCCTGGCGCGCAGCCCGCGATCCTAAGGCGGTTAAAGCAGCCCTTGCCGATCTCGAAAGCGCCGCCCGCGAAGGCCGCAACGTCATGGAGCCCTCGATCGCCTGCGCCAAAGCCGGCGTCACCACCGGCGAATGGGGCGGCCTTCTGCGCACCATCTTTGGCGAATACCGCGCCCCGACTGGCGTCTCGCAGACCGCAGTCGCCCGCGATAGCGCTGCCCTCGCCGACGTTCGCGCGTCCGTCGAAAAAGTCTCCGCCAAACTCGGCCGCCGCATCAAGTTCCTGGTGGGCAAGCCGGGCCTCGATGGTCACTCCAACGGCGCCGAACAGATCGCCGTCCGCGCCCGCGATTGCGGCATGGACGTGCTGTATGAAGGCATCCGTCTCACCCCCGGCCAGATCGTCCGCGCAGCCCTCGATGAAAGCGTCCACGTCGTCGGCCTGTCGATCCTATCGGGTTCGCACGTCCCGCTCGTCCGCGACGTCATGGACCGCATGCGCAAAGAGGGCCTGACTGACGTGCCCGTGATCGTCGGCGGAATTATTCCCCCGGAGGACGCCCGCACGCTGAAATCCTTCGGCGTCGCCGCCGTCTACACCCCCAAAGACTTCCAGCTCAACGACATCATGGCCGACATCGTGAAGTTGGTGGATGGGGTGGAGCGCGCGGCTTAAGTCCAAAAAACGGGGAGGGTTCGAGGGGGTGCCCCCCTCGATCGGGGCCGGGGCAGTCGCCCCGTCGCGCGCAACGCGAAACAACTGGGGCTGCTCACCATGACCCGCTACCAGCGCACCCGCCTCACCCAATTCCTCATCGGCTTCGCAGCCCTGATCGGCCTGTCGCTGGCGTATGACGCGTGGCTCCCCACCGTCTCTACAACACGAGGCGTTCTCACGGGACGTCACACGAAGTGCG
>JANLYB010000347.1:0-33634 GCA_031365425.1 Hyphomicrobiaceae bacterium | reverse complement strand
ACGCGCGTTCACCGTGCTCGCTGATGTCCAGACCTTCGCGTTCCTTTACTTCAGCAGGACGCAGGCCAACGACGAGATCGACGAGTTTGTAGAGGATGAACGAACCGATACCCGAGTACAGCAGCGTTGCGCCCACAGCTTTGAACTGCGAGATCATCTGGGCAACCATGTCGTACTTGCCGACGAACTCAGTCGTGATGGCGGTGTAGTCGGGAACGCCGACGCCACCGAGAGCGGGGTTGACGAGGATACCCGTCATGAGAGCGCCGAACATGCCGCCGATGCAATGGACGCCGAACACGTCCAGGGCATCGTCATAGCCAAACGCATGCTTGATGCTCGTGCAGAACAACAGGCAGAGCGGGCTCACGAGAAGGCCGAGCACGATCGAACCCATCGGACCGGCAAAACCCGAAGCAGGCGTGACGGCAACCAGACCGGCAACCGCACCAGTCACGAGGCCGAGCAGCGAAGGCTTGCCCTTGATGGCCCATTCGCACAGCATCCACGACAGAGCAGCCGCGCAGGTGGCAACCATGGTGTTGAGGAAGGCGAGTGCCGTCGTGCCGTTGGCTTCGAGGTTGGAGCCGGCGTTGAAACCGAACCAGCCGACCCAGAGCAGCGAAGCGCCGATCATGGTCATGGTCAGGGAGTGTGGGGGCATCGCTTCTTTACCGTAACCAGCGCGCTTGCCGAGAACGAGAGCGCCGACGAGGCCAGCGATACCAGCGTTGATGTGAACGACCGTGCCGCCAGCGAAGTCGAGAGCGCCAGCCTGAGCGAGCCAGCCAGCGCCAGCAAGAACATCATCGAGCTTCTTCTGAGCAGCAGCCTTGGCAGCGTCGCCCGAAGCAGCAGCAAGCGCCTTGGCAGCGCCGACAACGTCATCGGGAGCAGCAATGCCCCAGACCCAGTGTGCAATGGGGAAGTAGATGAACGACACCCAGAGCAGCATGAACAGCACGACGGCCGAGAATTTCATACGTTCGGCAAAGGCGCCGACGATGAGAGCAGGCGTGATCATCGCGAATGTCATCTGGAACGACAGATAAGCAAATTCGGGAACCACGACGCCCGGAGTGAATGTCGGCACGGTCGACGACGGCGTGATACCGGCCAGCAACGCTTTGCCAAAGCCGCCGATGTAGGCGACGTACGGGCCGCTCGAGTCGCCGAGTGCGATCGAATACCCATACAGGCACCACAAAATGCCGACCATCGAAACGATCATGAACACTTGGGTCAGAACCGAAAGCATGTTCTTGGTGCGGACGAGGCCGCCATAAAACAGCGCAAGGCCCGGGATCGACATCATCAACACCAGAACCGTGGAGATTAGCAGCCAGGCCGTATCGCCATTGTTCGGTTTAGGAGCGGGCGGCGCAGCGGCTGCAGCAGCCTTGGCAGCGTCAACGGCCACAGCGGCGTCTTGGGCAAACGCCACCCCAGTCATCAAAGCCAGCGCGGCGATGGCGAGTAGCCCCCCGGCTGAGCGCTTCGTCAAGTTAGACGTCATTAATGATACTCCCTCGTTTCAAAATTGATTGGCTGGATCAGATCGCGTCGCCGTCGGCTTCGCCGGTGCGGATACGGACCGTGTGCTCGATCGAGGACACGAAGATTTTGCCGTCGCCGATCTGGCCGGTTTTAGCGGTTCGTTGGATCGCTTCGATCGCCTTGTCGACGGCGGAACTTGCGACAACGACTTCGATCTTGATTTTGGGAAGGAAGCTCACGGCGTACTCAGCGCCACGATAGATTTCGGTATGACCCTTCTGGCGGCCGTAACCTTTGACTTCGGTTACGGTCATGCCCTGAAGCCCGAGATCGGTCAGCGCGGAGCGGACCTCTTCGAGTTTGAATGGTTTGATGATCGCAGTGATCAGCTTCATGCAGCCCTCCCGTTGCGTTGCCCACAGCGGGCAACAGTAAACTGGAGTTAAGACTTCAAACCTCGTGCCAATTCCGCCGCAATTCTGCAACCTTATGAAATATATGGAATAAAGTCATACCTAGTGCTCTTGCCGAAAATTCAGGCAGACCCAAAAAGTCCAAAAAATAGGCAAAATGCAATTTTTGCTCATCATTTAAGCACAAATGCTGTTGACCGCTCGCGCATCAACCCTTCCTGAGCAATCGACGCTACCAGCGTCCCGTCGCGCTTGTAAAACGAGCCCCGCGCAAATCCGCGTCCGCGACCGGCGGCAGGACTCT
Source organism: Hyphomicrobiaceae bacterium (assembly GCA_031365425.1). Taxonomy (GTDB): domain Bacteria; phylum Pseudomonadota; class Alphaproteobacteria; order Rhizobiales; family Hyphomicrobiaceae; genus JANXVY01. The sequence goes on along the minus strand of JANLYB010000347.1, from coordinate 31,420 downwards.
CCAACACGTAAAGCATCCACTCGTCGGCCCTAAACGACGTATGGATCCACAGCGCATGATCCAAGCTTGCGAGCTGCATCTTTGGGTCGAACATCACCTTGCCATGTGGGATCAGCGCCGTGTCGATCAAAGCGAAGTCGGACGCATAGGCGAGAATGGCGTAATGCAGGTTTGGATCGTCGGGCAAGGCACGCTTGGTTTTCATCCAAAACCGTTGCAATGGCGGTAGATCCTTGCCGCCGAAATAGCGCTCGGTATCGATGAGCCGCAGATCGATGGGCCGCTCCCGGTTGTAATAGGCCTTCATCGTATCGGGAACCTGCGCATGATGCTGGGCAAACACCTCCCCGATTGGTGGAATGTCTTCGGGCGCAGGAACGTCCGGCATCGCGTCGGCATGATGCAGCCCGTCCTCCATTTTATGGAATGACGACAGCATCTCAAAAATCGGCTTGCCCGCTTGCAGCGCCGTCACCCGCCGCGTCGTAAAGCTGCCGCCATCGCGTACCAGATCGACGTCGTAGACGATAGGCACCATCGGATCGCCGCCGATCAGGAAATACCCGTGCAGCGAATGTACGGGCCGCTCGATGCCAACCGTCCGGCTCGCCGCCACAAGCGACTGCGCCAGCACCTGTCCCCCATAGACGCGGCCCCACGCCGTGTGCGGGCTGAAACCCTGAAACTGATGCTCTCCGATCTGTTCGAGATCGAGCACGCGCAGCAACGACGCGACCGGATCGCGCTCCACCGGTTTCGTGGCCGTTGTGATCGTCTGTTTATCCTTGGCCATAGTATAACTTTCGCGCTTTAATGTTGGGGCAATCCGGTCGCAAATATGAGACAGCGATCCAACGACCTTTGCAATTTGCTTGAGATAGTACAAGCCGGAACGATCGAGTCAGCGCACTTGCACCGGCAAGTGGACGCTCAAACCCATGATAGAACCTGTTTCCATGAACAAATCTAACCCCGACAAGTTCGACGTTGTCATTGCCGGAGCAGGCTTTGCCGGGCTTACGACGGCGAAAGCGCTTGCTGACGGTATGGGGAAGTCGGCCCGCATTGCCGTTGTCATGCGCGAACGCTGGGGCGATGAGCAAGCCCGCGCAGATAGCCGTTCCATTGCGTTGTCGGCCGCCTCCGTCCGGATGCTCTCCAAGCTCGGCGTCTGGTCCGCCTGCGAGTCCGTGTCCCAACCGGTCAGCGCCATCGACATCACCGATTCAAGCTTGCGCGCCGGCATCCGCCCCGTGCTCCTTTCCTACGACAACGCCATCGACGGATCGGAGGCCGCCTCCCAGATCGTACCCAACGCCGCCCTCGAAAAGTCCCTGTCCACCGCCGTCGCTGCCTGCCCCAACATCACGATCCTCGATGCAGCGACCGTCGCTGCCTTCAAAGTCAACCCCAACAACGTCGAGATCACCCTTTCGCCCGCCCGCACCCTGCAAGCCAAACTCCTGATCGCTGCCGACGGACGCCGCTCGGCCCTGCGCGACATGGCCGGTATCAAGACCATCGGCTGGCCCTACCAGCAGTCCGGCATCGTCGTGACCGTCCGCCACGAACGCCCCCACAACGGCCGTGCGATTCAGCATTTCCTGCCCGGCGGCCCATTCGCTATGTTGCCTCTGCCGGGAAATCGCACCTGCATCACCTGGAGCGAAAACACCGCCGAAGCCACGCGACTGTTGGCCCTCGACGATCAAGCCTTCACTGCTGAGCTGGAACGCCGCGCAGGCGGCCGTCTCGGTGCCATCGAACTCGACGGCCCACGCAAATCCTGGCCGCTGGAACTGTTCGTCGCCCGCACCTTCGTTGCGCCGCGTTTTGCCATGGTGGGTGACGCAGCCCACTGCGTCCACCCCATCGCCGGGCAGGGCCTGAACCTAGGCTTGCGTGATTGCGCGGCCCTCGCCGAAGTCCTCGTCGACGCCCACCGTTTGGGGCTGGACATCGCCCACGGCTCGACGCTCGAGCGCTACGACCGCTGGCGCCGCTTCGATACCATGTCGTCCGCCGCTGGCTTCGATGCCCTCAACCGCCTGTTCTCGACCGACGGCCCGCTGCGCCGCTCCGCTCGCGAATTCGGCCTGGGACTGGTCAACCGCCTCCCCGGCCTGAAACACCGTCTCGTTAATGAAGCCGCCGGCCTCACCGGCGACGTCCCCAGACTCATGCGTGGCGAGGCAATTTAGCCCTGTTTCCGCTGCTTCCATGACAAGGCGGCATTAGGCGCTTATAGACCTCAAAAGAGCAGTGCACGGATGCTTCTGCAGGGAGATTACATGGAGAGAGCGATGCGGTTGTTTGCGGCGGCTATTGGCGGTGCCCTACTGTGGATGTTGCCGATGGTTCCAGCCCAAGCGGAGGTCGCCGCAGGCGGGACATTCACCGCCACGCAAGTCTGCCCGGCTTATCAATCCATTCGCAAGTCCACCAATCCTGGCGATGCAAACGTCGAGCCAACCAAGATCTACCTTGTTCTCGCCAAGAACAAAGACGAAGCAACCTACTACCGGATCGCAGTTGAAGGTGCTCAACCTTCGGAGCGCTGGGTCAGCGCTACGTGCGGAACGATCGATGTGGCGGGCATGCTGGCCCCCACACCCGGTCAACCCGCCACAGCGAACGCGTCGGGCGCGCGAGCAACCCACGTCTTCGCCATGGGCTGGGAACCGGCGTTCTGCTCAAAGCACACGGACAAGACCGAGTGCCGCGAACTCACACCCGCTAGCTTCGGCAGCACCCACCTGAGCCTCCACGGCCTATGGCCCCAGCCGCGTGGAACCCAATATTGCAACGTCCCCAAGGACCTTCAGCAAGCCGACACCGCCCACCGCTGGAATGATCTCCCCGAACCCGAAATGAGCGCAGACACTCAAAAGCGTCTCGCAGCCGTTATGCCGGGCTTCAAATCCAACCTCCAGCGCCACGAATGGATCGTGCACGGCACCTGCTATGGCAGCAACGCCGACAGCTACTTCGCCCGCGCGGCAACCCTCGCCGAATCCGTCAACGCCTCGAAAGTCTCCCAGGTGTTCGCAGACGCCGCCGGCAAGAACCTGTCTGCCGCCGCCATCCGCGCAGCCTTCGACGAGAGCTTCGGTCCAGGCGCCGGCGCGCGCATCTCCGTCTCCTGCAACGGTCGCGGCCCCAACCGCAAGATCACCGAAGTGACCATGGGTCTTGCTGGCGATGTCACCGGCACGGCAGGCCTCGGCGACCTCCTCCGCGCCACCCAACCCCTCCCCTTGGGTTGCCCGGGTGGTCTGGTAGACGGGGCACCGCGCTGACGGGGTTCGCGTGGGCCTGATTGATCATAGCGATAGAATGCCGGTGCTGACTTGCCCCGGAACGCAGCACGGCGGTCTTCATCAGCTCGAAAAAGACTGTAGATAGCCTCTACCTAATGATACATTTTCAGCCTGTATTAGTAAGGCCCCCAAAAGACAGCTCATATAGGAAGCGAATGCGATGGCCGCTTTCTTATAGGAGCTTCAGCATGCTTAAAACGGAACAAGTGAAAGACATGCTCGGGCACATCGCCCTGTTTAAGGGGTGCACTGATCGCACACTTTCCGATATTGCAACGATTGCCACGGAAATCGACTATGAACAGGGAGACGTCGTCTACGAAGCCGGCGACGATGCCGTCAACGTGTACGTCCTCGTGAATGGGATAGTGACGTTCATAAGCAACACCGGTCTTGGATTTCTCAATGTTCAACGAGTGATGGAACGCTCCATGATTTTTGGCTGGGTTGCTTTGGTGCCCGAACACCCGCACCGCCTAGGCAGAGCTCAATGCCTGGAAAATTCAAAAATCCTGTCGATTAACGGAGATACACTTCTGGGCATACTTGAAAAGGATACTCAATCTGGATTTTTGGTGATGAAACGCCTGTGTTCGCTGATTGCGAGCACTTTCGTTGAAAAGGTCTAAAGGAAATATGATCTGATAGAATTTGCACGATTAATACGGCGGCAATCCTGCAATCACCCCGATTTCAAACCATGCGCTCAGTCCTCAGACCACAGTAGTCCTTACTGACATCTTCGACTTTGGCTTCATCTTGAGCAGCCGCAACGCCAGCTTTTGACCACCGAATACAGCTCCGGGTTAAGACCCGCCCTGCCAAAAAATGCGATCTTCCGGCAATACCTCAAAACCCGGCGCGTCCGGCTCGGCGCTACGACGGCTGTTCATCGGCGCCACCTTCCCTTCCCTCTTCCAACATCTCCTCGTCATCTTCCTCATCCTCCGCATCTTCCTCCAACACCTCCGGCATGACGACCACCAATTTCCCGGCCGTCAAATCCACCTCGGGCACGACGGCGTTCGTAAACGGCACATACTCGGTCTGTTTGGAATCTTTGAGCCGGATCTCGAGCAAATCACCCGCCCCGAAATTCTCGACCGCAATCACGTGCCCGATTTCGGCTCCGTCCGGCGCAACCGCATCCAGCCCGATCAAATCCGCATGGTAATATTCGCCATCCGCCGCCGCCGGGAAACGGTCGCGCGCAATCCATAGCTGCGAACCCTTGAACGTCTCCGCCGCATTGCGATCCGTGATGCCCGCAAACCGCGCGATCACGCCACGGTCGGTCACCCGCACGACGCTGAGCTTGGGCAGGACTTTGCCTTCTGCCGTCTCCAGCGCGCCGTAGGCCGCGATGTCACTGGGATCCGCTGCATAGCTGCGCACGATGACGTGGCCGCGAATACCATGAGCGCCGCTGACTTCGCCGAGCAGCACCCGTCGTCCGCGCGCGCTATCGTCTGTCATGATGGATCAAGGCCTCACAAAGCGGACGCAGCACCTACCCCGGCACCGGCCCCTTGAACTGAAGCTCGACCCTTACCTGCTGACCGCCCACATCCACAAGCCCGCTTCCCCGGGAAATATCGCGCGAGCGCCCGAGCGTCACCGCTACGTCGATCTGATCGCCAAGCAATCTTGGGCTATCGTCGGTGACCAGCATCCCCCCGGGCGGCACCAACAGGCGCACATTAACCCGGTGCTGACGGGTACTGGCGTCAAATTCACATCGGCCAGCAAACACGCCGCCCCATCGATCCGAGCCCAGGACATTGCCATTGCGAAGCGCCAGCAGCAGGCTCTCATAGCCGCCGTCAGGATCCGCTTCGGCTCGGTAAAACAACTCGTATACGCCGTCTCTCAACATGTCGCCGCCACCCCCTTGCTATTCCGGCAACCGCCGGAATGTTGGTTCGTGTACGATGCTTTGCACGTTCCGCGCCATTTCGACGCGGAATGCCATGAGCGCCTTTAGGCTGCCAGGGCGAGCGGCCGTTTACACAGCGACGTGGCGATGAGATCGACGGCACGCGACCATTCGGCGGTCAAAACGCCGTCGGCATCGATGCCAAACGCGGTTAACGCATCGGCGGGCGATCCGCCGTCACGGAAAACGCGGGCACATGCTTGGCGGCTATAGCCAACCGCCTGGGTCCACTGCACGGAATTGATATGATTGGGGGTCATGTCGGCAGCTTCCTGAGAATACTGTTTGGGGGGAGGAGGACTCGAACCAACGCACGCAACGCGAACACACGAGAAGAAGAAGAGGCAGATACAAGCCAGCACTGGTGTGGGCACTACGCGAGACCATGCAATGTGCCACTCGGGGAGAACACGTCTCCGCGCTAACCTGTACCTGCCGTCTCTTCGGAGGTCCGCTAAAACCGGTGCAGTTCTAGTGGGCCTCAATTCTATTTCGCCTGGCTGCAGACCGGGCCCGTTTCCAGGGAACGCACACGCTGCTCGGCGACTCCACGCAAAACGCTTGCCGTTACATCACTCAAAGCTACCCACTCGTTCACGCGACACCTCACTCGACCAACTCAACTGGCGCCCGCCTCGCGAACGGCCTTCGAACCACGCACACACAACGCTCCAGCCGCTCGCTTCGTTCTTGGCGCACCGTTTTAGCGGTGCATAAACGGGGGATTTGAACGCTAAACGCTACCGTACGCTACGAGGACGCAACCAACGCGACAGGACACAACGGGTACGCAACTGAGACGCAACTGAGACGCAACAAACGCAACGCTGACTGATGGGGCGGGGACGCAAAACCAGACGCTTGACTGAAACCCGCCAGATACGCGCCGGTGAAGAAGCCGTTATCACCGTCTGACAATGACTATTAACCGTGACTTCGCGGCAACAAAAAGGACTGATTTTGTCTGAGGGGTGTTTATTAGATTGACGGGAGCTAAATTGCCCGATTCATAGCCGCGCGGCAAAACTCAAGATGCTGAAAACGCAGAGAAAAAAGATTCAAAAAGTTATTAACAGGCAATTAACGCTTTAAGCGTCGAAACACTTGTTCTTCGTTTGTTTTATAGGCCCGGCTGCGTCCAGCCACCCGCGCACCGACATCCCGGCCACGCACAGTTTCTTCGCGCGCCAGCCTATTAATCTCTTGGCGCTGCCGCAAACGCTGCCTTGAGCGCGGAGATGCACAGCCCAAGCGACACAACCGCGTTCCACCCCGCAAACGACAGCAAGGCGAACCGCCACTGCGCCTCATCGCATTTGATGACCTTCGTATCGTTGAGCTTATCGAGCAGTCCGCCACTTTTGCCGCCGATGGCTTGCATCGTCCCGCAGCTCTGCGGCCCCGGCCACCACTGCCACTCGGCGCCTGATTGATAGACGCCCAGTCCTGCATTGACGAGAAACGCCAGAGAAATCGCAAAGAACAGCAATCCCGCGGCCCGCGCCTTGCCGCTCGAAACCATCACCATCGCAAGAAACGTCAGCGGAATCCCGGCGTAATACGCATAGCGCTGCTGGAGGCACAGCGGACACGGCAGATAGTGACCGATGTACTCAAACCCGAGCGCGGCAAAGATCGTCCCCGCCGCCACCACCAGCACGATCGCCCCCAGCGAATAAGCTTCGCTGCGCGATACCGAAGCGTGGCCTGTGGTTGGTGACGATACCATGTCTTTAGTCTCCGAACGCCCAGCAGCGTGACGAGTGAGGTTGCCGGCTACATAAACAGTTTGAGCGCCACGAACCCGCCGACGATGCTGACTGCTACGACCGACGTAACCAGAACCAGCCGCTTCTCGATAAAGGTTCGGATCGGCTCGCCGAAGTAATACAGCAGACCCGCTACCAAGAAAAACCGCATCGCACGCGCCACGATGCTGGCCCCCACGAATGTCGCGAGGTTCATATGCGCGACCCCCGCCGAAATCGTCAGCACCTTGTACGGGATCGGCGTCATGCCCTTCGTCAGCAGAATGATCGCACCGTAGTCGCTGAACGCCTGTGTGAAAGCCGCCAAGCCGTCCGACTTACCGTAGAACGCAAGCAGCGGTTTGCCGATCAGCTCAAGCAGATAAAACCCGATAGCATAGCCAGCTAAGCCGCCCAGAACGGACGTAACCGTCGCCAGGCCCGCATACCACCAAGCCTTGGCGCGATCCGCGAGGACCATCGGCACCAGCATCACATCCGGCGGAATAGGAAAGAACGAACTCTCCGCAAACGATACTACCGCGAGAGCCGTCGGCGCATTTTTGCCGGCCGCCAGCCGCATCAACCATTCGTATGTTCGTTTGAGCATGGCGATGCTTTATTGCGGCGCGCGGGTCCTGTCTATCGCGACTAAGCCGCAGCAGTTGTTTCATCCGCTGACGGTGGCCGCACGAACCAGAACGCAGCGCACGTCATCAGCCCTATCAGCCCCGAAATCGCCAGCGCATAGACGCCATAACGCTCCAGCGCGAGGCTGAACAGCAGCGGAGCAAATGCCTGAGACGCCCGTCCCGGTGCGCCGAGCAGCCCCAGCCGGTAGCCATAGTTCTGCGGCCCATAGATCGACAGCGGGACGGTGCCCCGCGCGATGGTCAAAATTCCATTCCCCGCGCCATGCACAAATGCAAACACGGGCGCAAACGCCGCCCCGCCAAGCGCCAATAGCGCAATCGCTAGCGGATGCCCTATGGACGCTAGCCGCGCCGACACCAGCGGATGATACTGTGACAGATACCCTGCCTCGACGACGCGCGCCGCCACCTGAGCCGGCCCCATCAATGCCGCTGCCGCCACCGCCTGCACGGGAGTTGCGCCGGCCGCCTCCAGCAACCGGGGCAGATGCGCGCCCATCGCGGTCGCAACAAACCAGATTCCAGCAAAGGCAATCGCCAGCAGCCACATGTTGCGGTCCATTTCGATCGCAGCCGGGGGCACCTCCTTAACATGTGCTACATGACGTTTGACCCGTGGCACGAACAGCAGATTGAGCGGCAGCGCCAAAAACAGATGCACAACGGCCCAGGCAAGGCACGTATGCCGCCAGCCGATAGCCTCGACGCCCCACGCCGACAACGGCCACCCGACCGTGCTGGCAAATCCGCCGAGTAGCGAGATCCCTGTAATCGTCGATCGCGCGCTCGTCCCATAGAGCCGCCCGAGTGTGGCAAACGCGGCGTCATAGAGCCCAACACCCATGCCGAGTCCAAGAACCAGCCAAGCCAGCGACACCACAGTCATGTTCGGAGCTAGTGCCAGCGCGATCAGCCCACTCGCAAAAACCACATTGGACAACGCGAGCACTTCCCGCCCGCCGAACGAATCGATCCGCCGCCCCATTGAGGGCCCTACGAGCCCCGAAATCAGCACCGACGCAGAAAATGCCGCGAACACGTACGTCGGACTCACCCCGAAATCCCGGCTGATGGGCACGGCAATGATGGCCGGCAGATAATAGCTCGACGCCCACGCAACCGTCTGGGTCGTGCCAAGGGCCAGGATGACGGGAAGCCGGCGTTCGTTCAAAAGAGGGTCTCACACGGAGGGAATTACTTACTTAACCCGCTTTCCGTGGGCGTCGATAACAACTTCGCCGTCGTCCTTCGTGAACGGCCCAATATTCGGATTGTCCAGCAGATCGAGCACCACTTCGGAGGGGCGGCAAAGCTTGACACCCCTGCCGGTGACCACGATGGGCCTGTTGATGAGAATGGGATGGGCCATCATCGCGTCGACCAGTTTCTCATCATGGATAGCCTGATCGGCCAGTCCAAGCGTCTCATACGGCTCGACGTTCTTGCGCATTACGTCCCGCACCGGCACGCCCATGGCCGAGATCAGTTCGACCAGTTCCCCCCGCGACGGCGGCGTCTTGAGATATTCGATCACGGTCGGCTCGACGCCGCTTTGCCGGATCATCGCCAGCGTATTGCGCGACGTCCCGCAAGCCGGATTGTGATAGATCGTGATGGTCATGGCTTTGAGCCTTCTTGTTTAAACATCCAACCGGCCAATGCGAGCCCAAGTGCAGCCCCCGCGAGCTGCGCTGCGATAAATCCCGCAACGTTTCCGCCAGCGATTCCTGCAAACGTATTCGTCAAGCTTCGAGCGATCGTAACAGCGGGATTGGCAAAACTTGTCGATGCCGTGAACCAGTACGCCGCCGTGATATACAAGCCAACCAGCACGGCAACCGACTCCGGCCGCGAACGAAGCGCGCCCAAGATGACGAACACCAGTCCGAACGTTGCCATAGCCTCCGAAACCCATTGCCCCGGACCGGTCCTGAGCTTGGCCGAAAGCTGCATCAACGGCAAATCAAACATCGCATGCGCAAGCAAGACGCCAGTAATCCCACCGGCAACCTGCGCCAGCACATACCGCCACGCCAACCCCGGCGCGATCTCGCCCCGCAGCGCAAACACGCCCGTCACCGCCGGATTGAAGTGCGCGCCGCTGATTGGCCCCAGCACGCTGATCAAAACAACGAGGATGGCCCCCGTCGGGATCGTATTGCCCAGCAGCGCGATGGCAACATTCCCGCCCGCTAGTTTATCCGCCATAATCCCCGAACCCACCACGGTCGCAAGCAACACCGCCGTGCCGATGAATTCCCCCGCCACCCGGCGCTCAATGGACAAAGTCAATTCGCCTCTCCATCGGGACAACACAAAGTCTTCGCTGCAAACGCCTGACCGCAAATTTCGGGCTGCCCCTGACAGCAATCTTCCGTCAGAAAAGCCATCAGCCGCCGCATGCCCTCGACGTGAACCGCATAACGAATGTGGCGTCCGTCGCGCGTGCCGAAAATCAGCCCGGCACGGTCGAGCTCTTTCAAGTGAAACGATGCCGCCGTCGCACTCATGCCGACCCGCTGTGAAATCTCCCCCGCCGGCAGCCCGCCGGGCCCCATTTTGACGAGCAGGCGGAACACAGTCAGCCGGTGGGGATGTGCAAGAGCTGCAAGCGCAGAAACGGCATTCTCGATTTCCATAAATCATTACTACAAGAATTATTGAAATATCCAAGTGAATTTTCATGCCCGGCTGCGTGCCCGCGTTTTAACAATCGCGTTAGCCCGGCTCGACTTTCGCTTTCCCCTCGCCTACGTTCACTGGAACAATTCTAAGATCCCGGCCAAGCGCCGTGCGGAGACGATCCCATGTTTATCCAGACCGAAACGACCCCCAACCCGTCGACCCTGAAATTCATCCCTGGCCGCACGGTATTGCCGGACGGCACAGCCGATTTCCGCGGCAAGACCGAAGCCGGCAGCTCCCCGCTTGCCCTGCGCCTGTTCGACATCGACGGCGTCGACGGCGTGTTCTTGGGGTCCGACTTTATCTCCGTGACCAAGGGCTCCGCCGAGTGGCAACACCTCAAGCCAATGATCCTTGGCGCGATCATGGAACATTACCAATCAGGCGAGGCCGCCACGCCCGCCGCCGGCGCCAATGACGACGACGCCGGCTCCTTCGATCCAGCTGACGCAGAAACAGTCAAAACAATCAAGGAGTTGCTCGAAACACGCGTTCGCCCTGCCGTTGCTCAGGATGGCGGCGACATTACGTTCTCGGGCTTCAAGGAAGGCATTGTCTACCTTCATATGCGCGGAGCCTGCTCAGGCTGCCCCAGTTCGACGGCTACGCTCCGCCATGGGATTGAAAATCTGCTGCGCCACTTCTGCCCGGAAGTGCAGGAGGTCCAAGCAGTTTAAAAACATAACTAGGGTTCTGAACGGTGAATAATTTAAGTTGAATTGTTCGCGTTGCATGATATCGACGAACGCATTCTCCTGTTCTGCGTCGGGTCATCGTTATTTTGAGCTATTGACATGTCACGACGCCTGATCGCTGCAAGCGCACCTCGGACGGCGGCGATATGAACCTGCTGGCCTTCGACACGTGTTTTAACGCCTGTTCCGTCGCCATCGGCGTAGAGGGCGCCGGAGCAGTCCAAACCGTGGTCTCCCGTTTCGAGCCCATGGTAACCGGCCAAGCCGAGCGCCTTCTGCCCATGATTTCGCAGTGCCTCGCGCAGGCTAAGCTGGCGATGGCTGATATCGGCAAGATCGCCGTCACGACCGGCCCCGGCACGTTCACCGGCACGCGTATCGGCATTTCCGCCGCCAAAGGCTTGGCGCTGGTGAACCGCACGCCCGTTGTAGGGCTATCCTCGCTCCATCTGATGGCAAGACAAGCCGCGCTCGCTGCACCCCAATCCCGCGATATTGGCGTCGCCATCGATGTGCGCCGCGACGAAGTCTACTTGCAACTCTTTGACAACGCTGGTCTATCCGCCAAAACAGCGCCTTTGCTGTTAAGCCTGCCGCAGGCGCGCGATCTGGCCCGATCTTCGCAAGCGCTATGGGCCGGCAGCGGCGCAGCCCTTGTTGCGGATAACCAAATCCTTAGTTGTATGACTGCGGAGAGTCTCTTGCCAGATGCTCGGTATGCTGTAGATTTATTGAACGCCTGCAGCCTTCCTGAAGCCGAAGTTTCACCGATATATTTGAGGGCACCCGACGCAAAGCCTTCATCCGTCCCCGCGCTACAGAGACAATGAAGATGGACCCAGACAGCCAAGCCGCGATCGATAAACGGCACATAAGCCTGCTCTGGGCCAGTCCAGACCGCGCCGCCGAGGTCGCCAGGATGCATGCCGAGCTGTTCAATCCCCCGTGGGATGAGGCGGCGATCCTGCAACTGCTCGAACATCCAGCCGCCGCCGCCTTGCTTGCAACGGCTGGTGCAACCCGTGAACCCGCTGGCTTCGTCATCGCCCAGTTGGCAGCCGATGAAGCCGAAATCCTCTCGGTCGGCGTCGCGGTCAAATGGCAGCGTCTCGGCCTGGGACGCCGTCTGATCGAGGGCCTAGTCCGCGCCGCGCGCCGTGCCGAAGCCCGCCGTCTGTTTCTTGAAGTCAGCGTCGACAACGTTGCGGCCCTCAGGCTGTATGAATCGCTTGATTTCCGTCGCGTCGGTGTCCGCCCCAAATACTACAAGACCGCGGGTAACGGCGCCGTCGATGCGTTGATCCTCGCATTGGATTTTTGACCGCGATCCTCGCGCGGCGCTATAGTGGCGCTCGTCTTAATCCCGAAGGTTCACCATCTGCGATGCCTTGCTCCCCACCAGCGCCGACCCGGATCGAGCAACTGTGTGCCGACCACGGCCTCCGCCTGACCGGTCAGCGCCGCATCATCGCGCGCGTCCTCTCCGCCGCCGTCGATCATCCCGACGTCGAGGAAGTCTTCCGTCGCGCCTCGGCGATCGAGCCCGGCATTGCCCTTTCGACCGTCTATCGCACCGTCAAACTGTTTGCCGATCACGGCATGCTGGAGCGCCACGACTTCGGCCAATCCCAACCGCGCGCCCGGTTCGAGCCTGCCTCCCGCGCCCACCATGATCACCTGATTGATGTCGAAACGGGTAGTGTCATCGAATTCTACAGTGCTGAAATCGAGGCGCTCCAGGAGAGGATTGCCCAGCAGCTAGGCTACGAACTCGTCGGTCACCGCTTGCAGCTTTACGGCGTTCCCGTTGTGCGGCGTGATCGCGGCAAAGGTGACAGGTAACGCCATGCGCGTCCGGGCCGTCGCCATTCTCACAGGGCTTGCGCTCTTTACCCTGCCGTTGATGCCGGTCCAAGCGGCGCTCTTGCGAACCAACGTGAAATGGGCTCGCCGCTTCCCCCACTGGTATCATCGCAATGTCTGTCGCGCGCTGGGCATCGATCTTGAAATCACCGGCGCCGTCGTGCGCGATACCCCCGTCCTGCTTGTCGCTAACCACGTGTCCTGGCTCGATATTCCTGTAATCTCCGCCGTCGCGCCAGTTTCGTTCGTTGCAAAAAAGGAGGTCGCAAGCTGGCCGTTTGTGTCGATGCTCGCAAACCTTCAGCGCACGGTCTTCGTCGACCGTGAGCGCCGCACCAAGATCGGCGACACGGCCAACGAGATGACGTCCCGCCTCGCCTCAGGTGATGCCATCGTTTTGTTCGCGGAAGGCACCTCCAGCGACGGCAACCGCATTTTGCCCTTCAAGACCTCGCTGTTTGCCGCCGCCAAACCCACCGCCAGCCCCGGTGTGCCTGCCCCAGAATCGGCGGCGCTCGTGCAGACCCTCACCGTCGTTTACACGCGCCGCCATGGAATTCCGATGGGCTGGGCGGGCCGCCGCAGTTTCGGCTACTACGGCGATGTCGATATGGGTGCCAACGCATGGAGCGTACTTACCAGTGGCCCGGTACACGCGCGCATTCACGTCAGCGAGCCAGTCCCGTTGGAGAATTTCAAGGACCGCAAGGCGCTGGCCCAATGGGCAGAGAAAGCGGTCCGCGACGGTTTCGTCGCAACCCTGCGCGGCTGAATTACACGGCAAAACCGTTCATACCTGTTGCAATCGCACTAGACAAAGAAACGCGACAGTGATGTGATGTTGCAGTGCAATGTACGAAAGTACAATCGCCAAGCCTCCGGACAACGAGCAGATTGTTTACGACACCCTAAGAGAGACGTTCATGCGTAACGCGTCCAGTTAACGTGATCGGAATACGCTTTCATTACACTCACGGTTTCGGCGGCCAACTCAACCTGAGGTGACGGCATGCGTCAGACCAAGAAGGTCTTTCTCAAAACGTTCGGTTGTCAGATGAACGTTTACGATAGCGAGCGCATCGCTGAGCAGCTCGGCACGGTCGGCTATGCCGAAACGCTCGACCAGGCCGACGCCGACCTGATCATCCTCAATACCTGCCACATTCGCGAAAAGGCTGCCGAAAAGGTCTATTCTGACCTCGGCCGCATCAAGGAAATGAAAGACGAGCGCCGCGCACTCGGCAAAGACACCGTTGTCGCCGTCGCCGGTTGCGTGGCCCAGGCCGAAGGCGCCGAAATCGTCGCCCGCGCCCCCGTCGTCGACATCGTGATCGGCCCTCAGAGCTACCATCGCTTGCCCGAAATGCTGGCCAGCATCACGCCCCAGACAAAGCATCAGATCGAAACCGTTTTCCCCGAAGACGAAAAATTCGACCACTTGCCCGCCCGTTCGGCCATGCCTGCCCGCTCGGCGTCCGCTTTTCTGACCGTCCAGGAAGGCTGCGATAAATTCTGCACTTTCTGCGTGGTCCCCTACACGCGCGGCGCGGAATACTCCCGTTCGGTCGGCCAAATCGTTGTTGAAGCCGAAAAGCTCGTCGCCCGCGGCGTCCGCGAACTGACCCTGCTCGGCCAGAACGTCAACGCTTACCACGGCAACGGCCCCGATAATCAGCCCTGGTCGCTGGCAAAGCTGCTCGCCCGCCTTGCCGCGATCGACGGCATCGAGCGCCTGCGTTACACGACCAGCCACCCGCGCGACATGTCCGATGATCTGATCCATGCGCACGCAGATATCGGCAAGCTGATGCCCTACCTTCATCTGCCGTTCCAGGCTGGCGCCGACCGCATCCTCGCCGCCATGAACCGCAAACACACCGCGCAAGAATACCGTGCTTTGATCCGCAAGATCCGCGCCGTCCGCCCTGACATCGCGCTCTCGACCGACATCATCGTCGGCTTCCCTGGCGAAACCGAAGCCGAATTCCAGCAGACCCTGGACCTGATCTCCGAGGTCGGCTTCGCCCAAGCCTACACGTTCAAATATTCGCCGCGCCCCGGCACGCCCGCTGCCAAGATCGACAATCAAGTCAGTGAAGCCGTCAAGTCCGAGCGCCTCGCCCGCCTCCAGGCGCTCCTCGAAGTCGAACACGCCAAGTTTAACGCGGGCTGTGTCGGCAAGACCGTGAAAGTTCTGTTTGAAAAAGCAGGCCGCCAGAACGGTCAAGTCATCGGGCGCTCACCCTACCTGCAGCACGTAAGCGCCGCAGGCTCTCCCGATCTCGTCGGCCAGATCCGCACCGTCTCGATCTCCTCCGCCAGCCCCTACAGCTTAGCCGGCGTTCTGACGGCGGCTTAATCCGTCGTCAGCCCCTTCATTTCCGCCTGCTCGTGGCGGCTCTGCTCTTCGGTGACCAAGACCGAAAGCTGGCGCTTCAGATCGTTGAACGGTTGTGTGCTGCTGTCGCGCGGGCGCGGCATCTCCACATGCACATCGGCCTTGATGGTGCCGGGCCGGTACGTCATCACTACGATGCGGTCGGCAAGGTAGATGCTCTCTTCGATCGAGTGCGTGACGAAGATGATCGTCTTCTTCATCTGCGCCCAGATCCGCAACAGTTCATCCTGCAGCGACCGCCGCGTCAGGCTGTCGAGCGCGCCGAAGGGTTCATCCATCAGCAGTACCGGCGGATCGAGCGCCAGCACGCGCGCAATCGCCACCCGCTGCCGCATCCCGCCCGACAGATCCTTCGGGAACCGGTCGCGGAAATCGGCGAGCTTGAGCATTACGAGCAGCTCGTCCACGCGAGTCTTGATGTCGGCGCGCGGCATGCCCTTGATCTCGAGCCCGAACGCCACGTTCTGCGCCACCGTCATCCAAGGAAACAGCGCGTATTCCTGAAACACCATCCCGCGATCCGGCCCCGGCGCGACGATCGTCCGGCCCTCGACCGTAATCGTCCCAGCCGTCGGGTTCGAAAATCCGGCGACGGCATTGAGCAGCGTCGACTTCCCGCATCCCGAAGGTCCGAGCAGGCACACGAATTCGCCCTTGCCAATGGAAAGGTCGATGTCCTTAAGCGCGATGACTTCCCCGCCTGGAATCGGAAACCTTTTGGACACGCCGCGCACCGCGATATGCGCGTCTGCGGCGGCTTGCGGCACTACGCTGTTTTGAGCAAACATATTCATGGGTCTCAGCTTTCTAGTCCGCGGTGCCAGCGCAGCAGATAGCTGTTCAAGCGATTGACCAACGTGTCGATGGCAAGTCCGATCAAGCCGATGCTCAGCATTCCGGCGATGATTTTGTCGGACCAGAAATACTCGCGCGCTTCAAGAATCCGGAAGCCCAGCCCGTTATTGACCGCAATCATCTCGGCGACGATCACGACAATGAACGCCGTACCGATGCCGATCCGCACACCCGACAGAATGTAGGGCGTCGCAGCTGGCAAAATCACCCGGCGGAAGATCGTGAAATTCGACGCCCCAAGATTGCGCGCGGCCCGCAGATAAATGCTGTCCACCGCCCGCACGCCCGTGATCGTGTTGATGAGCACAGGGAAAAACGCGCCAAGCGCAATGAGGAAAATCGCAGGCGGATTGCCCAGCCCGAACCACAGGATCGACAGTGGAATATAAGCAATCGGCGGGATCGGCCGCAGCACCTGCAGCAGCGGATTGAACCAGCGATAAACCTTATCGGATGCCCCCATCGCCAGCCCGAACGGCAAAGCGAGTCCCGCCCCCACGACAAACCCGGCGATCACGCGATACAGGCTGCTCCAGGCGTCCATGACGAATTCGCCGGAGAAAATCCATGCAGGAAAGAAGTCCTTGGCGGCGTCGAACGGCGCTTGCGGATAAATATAGGCCCACCAGCGCAATGCCACGGCAAGCGGAGACGGTAGCTTGCGCGGATCGACAAATCCAAAGTCGCAGATCCCTTGCCACAGCAGCAAAAAAGCAACGGGGACGATTGCGCCCTCAACCCACCGCATCCAATTCGACTTCGCCATTCGCCGCCCGCTATCCCCATACGCCTAAAGTTAGAGATAGCCCTATCAGGTCTCAATCGCGCCCGCCACCTGCGGCTACCCGCATTCAGCAGTGTCTAGAGACAATAATGGCGGAACGATAAGCGCGCCCCGCCAAATAATCGCTCTCAAAGCTTGGCCGGCCTACTTAATCCCAGCCGCTTCCTTCGCCTTCTTCAGCATATCGGTCTTCACGAAATCAGCGGCCTTGGGCGGGTTGGCCATCTTGCCGATGCCGTACTTGGCCATCGTGTCGATGGTCGCTTGAATGTGCTCCGGCGTGATATCCATCGCATACGGAGAGTTGCCGATCGCCGCCTGGAAATCCGCCGACGAGATCTGCCCCTTGAACAGCGTGTCCTTGACGAACTTCTCGGCCACCGCCGGGTCGTCAATAAACGCCTTCGTCGCCTTCACGAAGCAATTCAGGAATTTCTGCGCGGCTTCCGGCTTTTCCTTGACGTACTTGTCCGTCATCACCAGCGTGCGGACGGGCGAACCAATCGCCGTATTGTAAGGCTTCATCACTTCGACGCCGAACTTGTTGTTGATCGCCTGGCTCGATTGCGGCTCGGTCTGCATGATGGCGTCGAGCTGCTTGTTGAGCAGCGCCTGATTGAGATCGGGATAGGCAAGATAGATGAGCTGCACGTCTTTGCCGGCCTGATCCGACGACGTGATACCGGCCTCGCCCAGCACGGCCGCCAGCAGCACTTCCTGAATGCCGCCGCGTGTCACGCCGACCTTCTTGCCCTTGAGCTCGGCAACCGTCTTGATCCCGCTTTCGGGGCTGGCAACCAAGCGTGCGCCGCCCGTCGCAAAACCAGCAACGATGTCGATGGCCGTTCCCGCAGCCCGGCCCGAAATGGCCGCTTCCGATGCCGTTGCGCCCGCATCGAGTTCACCGGCGATGATCGCCTGCATGATGTCGAGACCTTTGGCGAAAATCTTGTGCTCGATCTTCAAGCCGCACGAGGGTGCGATTTCGGCCATGTACGAGATCGCGCCGAAGTGGGCGAGCTTGAGGTTGCCGACGCGGATCACGTCGTCCTCGGCCCGCGCGCTCAGGGTGAACATCGTCAGCGCCGCGCACGCCAATCCAAGGCTACGTTTAATGTCGCGTCTCCAGTTTCATGATTGGGGGAAAGAATAGCGGTCAGCAGAGAATTCGACTCCTATCGCCCGACTGCTGGCCGGAGCGGCTCCGCCGCGCAGCAGCAAACTACTTGAGCCGCCGCCAGTGCGAGCGCCGGACCCAAACGTACTGGCTTTCTTTGGCCAGAACGTTTGCAGCAAATCAGTGCGCCGCGCCCAGATAGGCAGCGCGCACGGCAGCGTCCTTCTTCAGTTTTTCGGCAGGCCCATGCACCGTCAGCTTGCCGTTTTCCATGACGTAGCCATAATCGGCGACTTCGAGCGCGGCGGCAGCAAACTGCTCGACGAGCAGCATCGTGACTTTTTCCTTCTTCAGCCGCCCAATGATCGAGAACACCTCTTCGACGAGGCGAGGCGCAAGCCCCATAGACGGCTCGTCCAGCAGCAGCACCTGCGGCTGAAGCATCAGCGCCCGCGCCATTGCAAGCATCTGCTGCTCGCCGCCAGACAATGTGCCGGCCAGCTGATTGCGCCGCTCACCCAGCCGCGAAAACAAATCATACATCCGGTCGACATCGCCCTGCACGTCGCCCTTCGAACGCGACCCGGTGAGCCGCGTGAACGCGCCGAGCACGAGGTTGTCCGTCACCGACAGCGTTGGAAATACGCGGCGGCCCTCCGGCGAATGCGCAACGCCGTATTTCACGATTTCGTATGCGGGCATCCCGGCAATGTCCTTGCCGCCAAGCACCACGCGGCCGCTCTCGGGCTTGATCATCCCGGTCAGCGCCCGCAGCGTAGTCGTCTTGCCAGCCCCGTTGGAACCGATCAGCGTGACGAGCTGCCCCTCGGCAACCTGCATCGAAATGCCTTGCAGCACCTGAACTTTGCCGTATCCTGCAACCAGATTTTCAACTTGTAACATCAGTGAGCTCCCGCTGGTTCGGCAGCGGTACCACCGAGATAGGCCTCGATGACGCGCGGATTGGCTTGAACGTCGGCAGGCCGTCCCTCGGCAATCTTCTGGCCGAAATCGAGCACGGTCACGGTGTCGGAAATGCTCATCACCACATCCATGTGATGCTCGATCAAGATCACGGTGATCCCGTGGTCCTTGATCTTGCGGATGATGGCGACCAGTTCCTTGATGTCGGGTGCAGTCAATCCGGCGGCCGGCTCATCGAGCAGCAGCAGTTGCGGGTTGAGCGCCAGCGCGCGGCCAATCTCCAGCAGCCGCATCTTGCCGTAAGGCAGGTTGCGCGCTTCCTCATTGGCCAAGTCTTGCAAGCCGACGAAGCCGAGAATGCTCGCCGCGCGAAGCTTGGCTGCCGCTTCTTCTCGCGCAGCGCCAGCAGTCCGCAACGCGACCCCGGCCAACCCCGTCCGGTACGTGTGATGCAAGCCGACCATTACGTTTTCGAGCACCGACAACTCGCCGAACAACTGCACGTTCTGGAACGTCCGCGCGATGCCTTTGCCGGCAATATCGGGCGACTTGGCGCCCACAATCGACGTTCCGGCAAATTCGATGTCGCCTCCAGTTGGCCGGTAGATGCCGGTCAGCACGTTCATCATCGTCGACTTGCCCGAACCGTTTGGTCCGATGAGTCCGTGGATCGTGCCTGGCCTGATGTTGAGGTCGACGGTGTCGAGAGCCTTGAGGCCGCCGAATTGCATCAGAATGCCTTTGACGTTGATCATCGATCCGTCGGCATTCAGTGTCGGCGTCGCGGGCGCCGCCCACACATGCGCGGCATCGCCCTGTACGGCGGCGACGTGCTGAGTCTGCCCAAATCCAGGAACAAACGAGGCGATCAGGCGCTTCAAGAACCCGACAATACCGTCTGGCAGATAGTACACGACGAACAGGATCATCAGGCCGTAGATCGACCGCTTGAAGTCGGTGATGTTGGTGATGACCCATGACAGCGCGAAAAACGCGAGGCAGAGCACGACCGGTATGACAATCCCCATCCGGTCGGCAGGTTCGGCCTTAAACAGCGAATAGCCCCCAGCCAGCACAGCAACGACCGCGATGAGCGCCGCGATCATGCGGAACAACTCGATGTCAGATAACAGCGCAGGCAGCGACACGATGATAATCGCCCCGACGATAGGTCCGATGCGCGATTTGCGCCCGCCCATCGTCACCGCCAGCAGGAAGCTGATCGTCAACTCGAACGAGAAGTTGTTGGGCGCGATGTACTGCTCCGAATAGGCCATCAGCGATCCGGCAAGCCCGGCGAGAGCAGCGGAAATAACAAACGCGATAACCTTATGCTTGTAGACGCTGACCGCCATGCAGTCCGATGCGATCGGACTGTCGCGCAACGCTTCGAACGCGCGGCCGTAGTGCGACGCAACGATCCGGTTGACGAAGATAATCGTCGCGCCAAGCGTTGCGATCACGAGATAGTAGAACGCGAGATCCTTCATCAACGCCGTCTTGATCTTCAGCAACGGGATGGAGTCGCCAAGGAACCTCAAATCGAACAGCATCGGCTTGACCAGGGTAATGCCCTTGGGGCCGTTCGTCAGCGCGTCCGTCTCGTTGATCAAGATGCCGATGATTGTGCCGAATGCCAGCGTCACCATGGCAAGATATGGGCCCGTCACCTGCAGCGCCGGCAAAGCGAGTAGCGCGCCGAACACAGCCGCAACGATGGTGCCGAAGAACATGGCGATGAGCAGGTCGGCGAAGCTGCTCGTGGTGCCGCCCAGCAGCATATTATGGTAGACGAAAAAGCCGGCCGAATAAGCGCCGATGCCAAATAGCGCCGCGTGGCCGAGCGAAACCTCGCCCGTATAGCCGAACACGATATCGAGCCCGAGAGCCAGGATCGCGTAAATCGCGATCAGGATCACGAGGTGCAGATAGTAAGGTGCCGAACTGCCTGCGATGCTGAGGATCAGAAACGGTAAAATTAATGCGCCTGCAACCCCAAGCGCTAAGGCTGAATACTTGTACATTGGTGCGCCCTAGACTTTCTTGATTGCGGACTTGCCGAACAATCCGGCGGGTTTCAGCGAAAGCACCAGCAGCAGCAGGATGAGGCCGGGCACATCCTTGTAGCCGGTCGAGACGAAGTAGCCCGTGAGCGTCTCCGTGATCCCCAAAATCAAGCCGCCGACGACGACGCCAAAGCCTGACGACAACCCGCCGATGATGGCAACTGCGAAGGCTTTGAGCCCGAGCGACGCACCCATCGTCGCGCCCGTCAGCGTCACCGGCGCAACCATGATCCCCGCGAACGCCGCCACCATAGACGATAGCGCGTAGGAGAATGTAATCACGGCGCTCGTATTGATGCCCATGAGCTGAGCCGCGTCCCGGTCTGCGGCCGTCGCAACGACAGCCTTGCCGTAGATCGACTTGCGATTGAACAACTCGACAAGAAGCATCATGCCGATCGCGCCGAACACGATCACGATTTCCATCGGCAGCACGCGCACGCCCATGATGTTGAGTGAGTCTTTACCCAGCGGCGATGGGAACGCAAGGTCGTCCCGGCCCCAGACGTTTTCCGCGATGTTCAGAAAGATAATGCCGAGCGCAATGGTGGCCATGATCCACCCGGCTTCGGACTTGGTCTTGATCGCCTGCCGCACGCCAAGCAGTTCGACGAACGCGCCCTGCGCCAAGCCGAACGCCAGCACGAATGGGATCATCAGCAGATACGCCGGCATCGCCGAAAGGCCGAGCGACATGAAAAACCGGATCGTGGTCCAGCCTACGAGCGCGCCGAGCATCAGGGCCTCGCCCTGACCGAAATTCAAAGTCTTCGAAGTGGAGAATGTCAGCTGATAGCCGAACGCAATCACACCGTAGATCATGCCGACGGCAATGCCGCTGACGATTAGCTGGGGTAGATTTTCCATTGACGCACTTCGCACCGCTGTGAGGGAAAAAATGGCTATTGGCTTGATAGAGCCGATGGGACGGCTGCAAGCAAATGAAAAGCGCGGCGTCCTGAAACGCCGCGCTCTGGAGTGATAAGTTCAGCTCTTCGGTTTCACACGAAGGGCCTTCTCGCCTTCGAGGTCCTTCATGTCGACCGCTTCGACGCGGCCGCCTTTGACGACGCCCATGACAGGAATGTTGGCGCTGATCGCTTCATGGTCGTCCTTCGTGAACGGCGCATCATACGTAGTCACGACGCCTTCGACTTTGGTCTTCAAGTTTTCAAGCGCTTCGCGGATCTTGCCGCCATCAGTCGATTTGGCCTGCTCGATGGCAGCAGCCAGCAAGTAGACGGAGTCGTAGCCCTGGGCAGCCGAAACCGGCGAAGGGATGCGCTCGATTTTGTAGGCAGCCTGATACGCTTCGATGAAGGCTTTGCGCTTCGGCGTGGTCGGTGCCTGAATGAACGTCTGAGGCATCATCGCGCCGTCGCCGTTCTTGCCGGCCGGATCGATGAAATTCGCCATCGACAGCGTCCACGAGCCAATCATCGGCACTTTCCAGCCAAGCTTGTCCATACCGTTGGCGACCTGGGCCAGCTCAGGCCCGATAGCATACGTAAGGATCGCTTCAGCGCCGGCTTCCTTTGCCTTGAGCAGCTGCGCCGTCATATCGGTGTCTTTAATGTTGAACTTTTCAACGGTGACAGGCGTGACGCCTTTGGCCGTCAGGGCCTTGAGGAGATCGTCCTTGCCAAACTGGCCGTAGTTGGTGCTGTCGGCGAGGATCGCGACCTTCTTGAAGCCTTTGCGGCCGATGGCCTCCTCGACGATCATCGCGCTCTGCACGGTGTCGTAGGCTGCATTGCGGAAGATGTAGTTAGGTGCCGGGAACTGCTTGGTAACGGCCGAGCCGGTTGCAACGTTGTTGAAGACCGGAATTTCCGCTTCCTGATAGAAGCGCTGTGCAGCCAGCGACACGCCCGTATTGATAAAGCCAAGCGTTGCAACGACCTTTTCTTTATTGATCAACTCTTGAGCGACCTGAACGCCAACTTCGTTCTTGGCTTCGTCGTCGCGTTCGACAAGCTGAATGGGACGGCCAAGAACGCCACCCTTCTTGTTGATTTCGTCCACGGCGAGCTTCACGCCGTCGCGCATCGAAACGCCCATCGACGACGACCCGCCGGTAAACGGTCCGCTGAGGCCTACTTTGATGGGGTCAGCGGCCAGCGCGACCGTGATGCCGGCAGCGCCGAAGGCGGCGGCAAGCAGAACATGCTTAATCGTCACGTATATCTCCCTGGGTGATAGCAACCTAGTTCCAAAAACGGCCAATGCGCTTCTGGTGGCTAATCGCCGGCACGCGCTGTCCTGGATCCGTTCGCGGACACCGATTTTTCAGCGTTCTTTTTGCCGTTGACGGGTTGGCATACCACCTCCGCTGGTCAGTTGTGAAGCCGACGCTTGGCTATTCAAAACAACGACGCACCTGCACAACAAGCGGCGTAATATCGACGTTTGTCGGCGACTCTGCCGACCTCCACGCTTATTGTGCAGCGCAACGGCGGAAGGGTTGCCTGCGGCATACTATACTAAAGTTCTAAGACTCCCGGATCGGTCAGAATTGCTGACAACACCACACGGTTTTGAAACCAGGAATTAGTTTATGTCAGCTACCTTGGGTTGCAAACAGTCAACCGGATGCTCACCCATGAACGCCCACGCTCAGGTCAACTTCGCCGCAACCCCGCATTCGAATGCCCCGCTGTTTGAAGCGCTCGTCTGCGAAACCCATCACGCTGCAGCTATGAGCGCCATCGTCGCCAGCTGCATCAATGGCAGCGCCAAGGGTATCCACCGGCTGGATCGCGCCAAGATCGACCGTGTTCTGCCGCCTGAACCCGCCGTTCTACTCTCCCTCACTCGCCGCTCGTTGCTCGAAATCGAGCCGCTCAGCGAAACGCAGGACGTTATCGACGCCTTCTTCGTTGCGCTCCGTGCCCTTCGGCGCGCCCTCGAAACCCTCTTCTTCGACGCAACCGAAATCGGCGCCGATCGTGCCCGCGTCATCCACGCCAGAACGCTGAGCCTCGTAGCCGCAACTGTCTGCCACGACGGGTTGCGCGCCGTTCGTGCCCTCGAAATCGAAACGCCCGGACGTCTTCCCGAACTCTACTGTCAACATGCTCAAGCTTTATCGGCGCTGCTGATCGAAACCGAGCGCGGCGGCACGCCATGCCTCGATTCTGAGGGAGAGCCGTTCTTCCCCAAGCTGCCCCAGCGTCGCCATTCGGGCCGCCGCTCGCTCGGCCAGAACTGCCGTCTGCTCTATCGCAAGGCCATCGTATCCGCGTTCGCCAAAGACATTTCCGAGGGCGGCATGGGACTGTTGCGCACGCCGTTCTTGCGAACCGACGACGTCGTGACCGTTGAACTCGACAGCGGCCGCCGCTTCAAAGGCATCGTCGTCTGGACCCGTGGCGAAGCCGCCGGTGTCCGCTTCTTCGAAGCGCTGAACCCCTCAGACCCGCTGTTGGCGATCTGAAGCCGTTTCTGATCCCTGTTTGCGGGCAGCGATTGCCAACAGTAACACAATCAATCCGAGCCCGATCGCCCCTTGCAGCCAAAGCTGCCAGATACTGAAGCTGAACGCGATCATGCCCGCGATGGCGGCAAACTGCGCCAGCAGGAACGGCTGAGCCATCGCAGGGGCCTTCATAGAAAGCCCCAGTGCCGCCAAGCCTGTCATCATGAATAGCACGGCCCCGGCGGCGCCCAGCTCATACCAAACCTGTAGAAACACGTTGTGAGCGTGCCGTGCAGTCGTCACGATATAAATGCCGTCCTTTGCCACGGTGCCCGATGCCGTCTGAGCTTTTGTCTCGATTTCGGTCAACGTGGCGGTCGCATCGGCCCCGATGCCCAGCAACGGCGCCTTCTTGACCGCCTCTGCGGTCGCATTCCAGATCACCACCCGGTGGCGCGCCGAGTTGAACACCGCATCATTCTTGTGCAGGTTCGCGTTATGCAGGAACAATACGAGCGGCACCATCAAAAGGCACGATGCGCACCACGCAATTGTAATCGCCCGGCGTGTCCAAACAGCCGATACCCTCGCCATGGCGAAAGCGATACCGCCTACCAGGATCGCCGCCTGTGAGGATTGATGGGTGCTTGCCATCAGCATGATGGCGCAAACCGCCATCAACACAGCAAACCCCATCCGGCGGACCCGGGCCTCGGCAATCGTCGCCAGCATCAGCCCCGCAGGAACGATCAGCATCGTCACCACCGTTGCGCGGCGATTGATGTTTCCATCACCGATGCGCACGACAACCCCATCCTTCATGACGAGATGCTTGTCGTACCCCTCGCGCAGTTTGCCAAACGTATTCATGAACCATTGCGTGATCGCCTGATCCGTCAGCGTCTCAAAGCACACGAGCGCCGCGCCACCCAAAAATCCAAGCAATATGCCATGAGCCATAGCTGCCAGGATTTCTGGTTCGGTCTTTTTGGCGATTTCAAATAGTGCCGTCAGTCCTGCGGCGCCGGCAATGAGAAACAGTGGCTTGGTGAGCGAAGCCATCGGCGCCACCGACCATGCCGCCGACAACAGGCTCCACGAGGCAAACCCAACCACCGCAAGCAACAGCCCGTTGAGCGGCAATCCCGCCGCACGCCACTGTGGCCGCGCGAGCCAAACGCCAACGGCTGCCACCGCTGGAACGAGGAATATCGTCGTCGCCGAGCGCGGAAACACGATCGCGAACGCGACCATGCAGGCAATTACGATCACGACAGTTCGCCGGATACGGTCGTGATCAGCCGTACGCGGGCTACGGGTCGATGCGGTTCCAAGCGTCACGATGAACTCCGGCTCGCCAAGTTAAAAGTTTTGACCATCCCGTACCAATACGTTGCCAATCGGGCCATCCTTCAGCTAACGATCCAGGTCATGAAAAGACGTCCCAAGCTCTGCGTCGTGACGACAGCCCCGATTGTTGTGCAGTTCTTCCTGTTACCGCATTTGCGGCAATTGGTGGCGACCTTTGATGTCACACTGGTTGCAAATCGCGATTGCGGGCCGCTGCTTGGCGACCTTTCGTCGACAGTCCGCATGGTCGTGATTCCAGTCGAACGCCAGATCTCGCCATGGAATGATATCGTTGCCGTGGTTCAACTGTTCCGGCTGTTTCGAAGCGAGCGTTTCGAGGCCGTGGTATCGGTAGCGCCAAAGGCAGGTTTGGTCGCAATGCTGGCCGGCTTCATGGCGCACACACGCTATAGATGCCATATATTCCAGGGTGAAGTCTGGGCTTCACGCACTGGACTGATGAGAATGATTTTACGCGGTGCCGACAAGGTCATCGCAACAACTGCCACCGAAGTGCTCGTCGTCAGCGCAAGCGAGCGCGAATTCTTGATCGAGGATGGCATCCTGACACGCGAACGCTCCGCCGTGCTCGGAGGTGGTTCGATCTGCGGGGTGGATACGACGCGTTTCGCGCCCAACCCGGCTGCGCGCAAGCGATTGCGTGAGCAATTTGATATCCCGGAAACCGCCACCCTGGTTCTGTTTCTCGGTAGGCTGCATCGGGAAAAGGGTGTCCTCGACCTTGTCACTGCCTGGGTGCAACTTGCCGGCCACGACCCCAGCTTGCATCTGGCGATCATCGGTCCCGACGAAGACGAACTGGTGCCGATGATCCGAACGGTCGTGGGGTCTGTGTTGGCTTCCCGGCTTCATTTTTGTGGTCTGACCCGCGAGCCGGAGATCTGGATGGCGGCCTCTGATATCTTATGCTTGCCAAGCTATCGTGAAGGTTTCGGTAATGTCATCATCGAGGCTGGTGCAACTGAAGTTCCCGTGATCGCTTCCCGAATATACGGCATCGCGGATGCCTTGATTGAGAATGTGACCGGCCTCGCCCACGAACCCGGTGACTGCGATGGTTTGGCCAAATGCCTGAGTGAACTCGCCGGTGATCCTCAACGCCGCACCGCGTTCGGGCAAGCTGCTCGCTCGATAGTAATAAAAAAGTTCGAACAATCGCGGGTTATCGAAAGATACGCCGATCACTTTGGGCATCGCTGCAACGTTGGACCCGAGAACTGAAACATGACGGATCGCCCCGACAGCCTAGACTCCCTAATGACTGCGATGGAAGCCCTGCTGGACCTCACGATAGAGGAGGCATGGCGGCCCCGGGTGCTTGAATTTCTCACCATGGCTGCCAACAACGCCGCCCTCTACGCCGATCTGCCGTTCGACGACGCCAAGGACGAGGCCGCCCCCGTCTTCCGCCCCGGCAATGCTCAATGAACCAGCCCCACCAGACCGCCCGCGACATCGCCGCCGCCATCGCCTACGGGCAGACCACGGCAACGGCCCAAGTCGAAGCCACGCTCCAGGCAATCGACGCGCGCAACACTGAGCTGGGCGCTTTCACCGGCGTTGTCGCCGCCCGAGCCCGCAGCCGCGCCTTGGCCATCGATGCCGCGCGCACCCAAGGCCGCCGTTTGCCGCCCCTCGCTGGCGTTCCCTTTGCCGTCAAAAACCTGTTCGACGTGGCCGGCGTCACCACCCGCGCCGGCTCCAAAATCAACCGCGCCAACGCACCCGCCTCCCGCGACGCGACCGCCATCGAGCGCCTCGAAGCTGCTGGTGCGATCCTGGTCGGTGCGTGCAACATGGACGAGTACGCGTACGGCTTCACCGGCGAAAACGCCCACGACGGCCCCTCCCGCAATCCTGCCGATGTAACCCGGATGACCGGTGGCTCGTCGGGTGGCCCCGCCGCCGCTGTCGCTGGCGGCTTGGTGCCCTTCGCCCTCGGCTCCGACACCAACGGCTCCATTCGCGTCCCCGCCTCGCTCTGCGGCCTCTGCGGCTTCAAACCCACCTACGGACGCCTTTCCCGCGCAGGCGCTTTTCCGTTCGTCGCCAGCCTCGACACGATTGGCCCGCTCGCGCGCTCCGTCGCTGATCTCGCCCTCGTGTACGACGCGCTGCAGGGCCACGACACGCG
Source organism: Hyphomicrobiaceae bacterium (assembly GCA_031365425.1). Lineage (GTDB taxonomy): Bacteria > Pseudomonadota > Alphaproteobacteria > Rhizobiales > Hyphomicrobiaceae > JANXVY01. The sequence goes on along the minus strand of JANLYB010000347.1, from coordinate 3,453 downwards.
CGATCCCGTCTGCAATCCGCCCGACGACGCCCCGCTGTTTCCCCTCTTGAGCGAAGGCATCGGCGATCTTCGCCTCGCCCTCGCAGACGACTACTTCCTGAAGGGGGCAACGCCCGAAGCTCTCGCAGCGTTGGATGCGCTCGCCGCCAACCTCGAAGTCACCGGACGCGTGACGTTGCCGGAAGTCCACCGCGCTCGCGCCGCCGCGTTCGTCATGACCGCCGCCGAAGGTGGCACCCTCCACCGTGAGCGCCTCAAATCTCACGCTGCCGATTTCGACCCCGACACCCGCGACCGCCTGTTTGCAGGAGCCATGTTGCCGGCCTCGTGGGTCATCCAGGCCCAACGCTTCCGCCGCTGGTTCCACAACGAAATCATGCGCGTGTTCGAAAACGTCGATGTGATCTTGGCCCTCGCCACGCCCATCACAGCGCCCAAGCTCGGCCAGAAAACCTTCCTGTTCGACGGTGCAGAGATCCCCGTCCGCCCCCACCTCGGCCTCTACACCCAGCCCATCACCTTCATCGGCCTGCCCGTCGTAACAGTCCCCCTGAAACGCGCGCCCGGCGAACTGCCCCTCGGCGTCCAAATCATCTCCGCCCCCTGGAACGAGCTAGCCGCCCTCAAAGCCGCCCGCGAAATCGAAAAGCGCAACGCTGCTGCGTAGGGTGCAATAGCGCAGCGTATTGCACCGGCCACGAGTCCAGTCCAACGGCGCAATACGCGAAGTCGCTATTGCGCCCTACGATTCAACCCTTACCCGCCACCTCTTCCCATCCAACGGCTCGACCGTAAACGCCACCGGCAAGAACTTCCCGACCACGTCCATGTTCGTCCGCGCATGCTCGGTGAGCGCCATCGTCACGAACGACCCGCCGCCTGCCAGCGCCATCGGCAGCAGCATCTGATCGGCCAGATGCGGCCCAACCGGCACGCCAGCCGCGAGATAGTCCCGCACTTCGTCCACCACCCGTGCCGCAACCTCCTCCGCCGAAACGCGCGTCTCGCCAAACCCGGTGAACTGCTCGGTCACATGAACATGCGCAACCTCGACCATCACCACGTTGCCATGCCCGTCCGCCTTCACCGTCCGCGCCTGCCCGCACTCCTCCGGCCAGTTCAATAGTGTCAACGCCGTCGACACCTCGCGCTGGGCAATCGAAAACGGCAACGTTGCAACATGAGCCCGCACGGTCTGCGACACCCGCTTCCCCGCCTCCTCGATCACCAGCGGCACGAGTTGCGACGGCGCAATCTTCGCTTCCCACACACCCCCGCCCGCCGGAAAGAACCCAGGCTTACGCAGCGACAGCGAAACACTCGCCCCCATCCGCCACAACAGCGGACAGAACACCCGGTCCAGATAATCGAACGTCGGCGCAAACGGATTGTGCGTGCCCCCCGACAGCAAAATTTGCGACGGGACCGAAGCCCGCAACAGCGCCGGCAGGATCGTCTGAAACACCAGGGTCGTCGACCCCGCCGTCCCGATCGCGAACTGGTAAGCCCCGCCCGTGATCGCGCCCGGCACGAACGCCACGGCCGTCGACCCAAGCTCAGCCCCCGTTACCGTCGCATCGCAAATCTTTTCCGCCGCCAGCACGCACGTCAAATGCTGCCGCAACAACCCAGGCCGCGGTCGCTTCGCCCGGATGTTCTCAATCCGGAACGGCTTCCTCGTCACCATCGACAGCGACAGCGCCGTCCGCAAAACCTGCCCCCCGCCCTCCCCGGCGGACCCGTCGATAGTGATCATGTCAGTCACCCCAATGTAACATACGCCTTATCACTCCATGGCCGCCCTTGAGGCGGCCATCCAGAGCAACAAACTCAGTCCCATCCGCGCGGCCCCTGGATGGCCGGGTCGAAGCCCGGCCATGGAGTGGGATAGGATAGTCCCAAAAAACGGGTGGGCTTGGGCGGGTGTCCCGCCCAATCGGGCCGAGGCGCAGCCGACACTTCAACGAGCGCGCACCCCCAGCCCGCCCCATCACCCCTTCACGCACACCACCTGCCTAAGCGTATGTACCACCTCCACCAAGTCCGCCTGCGCGGCCATCACGGCGTCGATGTCCTTATAGGCTTTCGGCGTCTCGTCGATCACGTCGGCATCCTTGCGGCACTCGACCCCTGCGGTATCGCGCGCGTGGTCTTCCAGCGTGAACCGGCGCTTGGCTTCGTTACGCGACATCACACGCCCCGCCCCGTGCGAGCACGAACAGAAGCTCTCGGCGTTGCCCTTCCCGCGCACGATGAACGATTTCGCACCCATCGACCCCGGAATGATGCCCATCACGTCCTTCGCAGCCCGCACCGCACCCTTTCGCGTCACGAGGACGTCCGACCCGAAATGATGTTCACGCGCGACGTAGTTGTGGTGACAGTTGACCGCGTGCTCGCCGATCTGGAACGGCGGCAAGTGTCCGCGCAACGCCCGCAACACCGCGTCCATCATCGCCTGCCGGTTTTCGAACGCATACTCCTGCGCCCACATCAAAGCCTCGAAGTAATCGTCGAAGCCCGATGTGCCTTCGCAGAGATAAGCGAGATCGGCGTCGGGCAAATTGATGAAATGCGTCCGCATCTCCTCCTTCGCCCGCTCGATGAAATACTGCCCGATCTGGTTGCCCGGTCCACGCGATCCAGAGTGCAGCATCACCCACACGGCATCGTTTTCGTCGAGGCAAAGCTCGATGAAATGATTGCCGGTGCCGAGGGAGCCCAACTGATGGATGGGCCGCTTGTGGGCTATCTTGGGATGCTTGGAGAGGATCGCGTTGTAACGCTCGTCGAGGTTCCGCCACCGCGACGCGACCGAGGCCGGCACGGTTTCCCAGCCGCCCTTGAGCGAACGCCCCGGCGTTGTGATGAACCCATGCGGCACCGCGCGCTCGATGTCGGCGCGGATCGCAGCGAGGTTGTCCGGCAAGTCCTTCGCCGACAGCGACAACTGCCACGCCATCATCCCGCAGCCGATGTCGACGCCGACGGCCGCTGGAATGATCGCACCCTTGGTCGGGATCACCGAGCCGATGGTCGACCCTTTGCCGAAATGCACGTCCGGCATCACCGCGAGCCACTTGTAGATAAACGGCAGCCGCGCCGTGTTGAGCAGTTGCTTGGATGCCATGTCCTCGACCGGCACACCCCGCGTCCACATCTTCACCGGCGCCGCATGCGCGCCAGCATGTTCAGCCGCCTCATAGCGCTCCGTCAAAGTTTCATATGCGCGCGTCATGACAAGTGTCCGTTTCATAATCGGCACGCCTAGCGGCCAGCACTTCTGCTGGACGAAGCGGCCAAGGGCCGCCGGCGCGAGCGCCGGATTCAAAAGTTATGACCCACTTCGGGTCATAACTTTTGCAGGAAGAAGAGTCGTGACGACAAGGAATTGGTGAAACACCTGCTCTACCCCTGAGCTACAGATCCCCTGCCAGCGTGACAGAAAACCCA